>NZ_AKJJ01000138.1:0-39567 GCF_000282395.1 Pseudomonas sp. GM55
GAGCCCGCCGATAGTGGCCGTCGCATCCATCGACGGATTGGCGGGCGAGGTGATTTTCTGCTGGACACTGGTGGTCGCACCGGCCTGGGTACCAATGGCGATCGCGCGGACGTTGGCCTGCTGCTGTTGATCGCCAGCCGCCTGGTTGACATTGAAGTTGCCGCGGTATTGAGCACCGGAATCCTGGAGGGTGGCGTTGTTCACCGAACTGACGCCCGAATCGGCCATCACGCCGGTGCAGCCGAGCAGGGTCAGTAACAGGAGGGAACGACTCATCTCATTGGCCTCCGGCCATTCTGCCCAGTGACCCGAGGCCACTGCTCATGGCACGATTGATGGTTCCGGAAATGGCGCCGCCACTGCCACCCCCGTTGCCGACGGACATGCCGGGCAAACCATTGGGGTTGGTGACGACGTTGAGGCCTTGCAGGCCACCCAGGTTTTGCCCGTTGTTGTGGCGAAGGGCCGTTCCGGTGGTGACCCCGGCAATGTCGGCGTCACTGAGTTCGCCGGTGACGCGGGCCGATGGATTGGCATTGACAGTGTTGTTCGGGTTCGGATCCCGGCCGCCACTGCGACCGATAGGCGTTGTGTGAATGGAACGATCGAGCACGATGACACCGTTGCCTTCGGCTTGTACGTTCGAACCGAGAACAGTACTGGCAACACTCGCGATCAGCAGGAGGCAGTTCAAGCCTGTTTTATTGAGAATCCCCACAGTGGTCATTCCTTCTTTCCTGGCTGGCCCTAGTCAGCCATGGAAGGGACAGAGCGAAAGCTGTGCCGGTTTCTGAATATGGCTTTGATTCAATGGCTTACGAAATTTGTCAGAAAACACTTTGCCAGGGATGTTTCATCCGTGAGACAGCGCCCGTCGCGGGCAGCCTGCAAATGCGGATGCACCGCTCCAATGACCCCCTGTAGGAGCGAGCTTGCTCGCGATGGTCGCTAACGATTCCGCGTGTTAACTGACTAAACGCAGCGCCCTTGAGTCCATGGTCGGAACGCCGCCCGGAGCAAGCTCGCTCCTACAGAGTCCTGACTGAACAGCATTACCCACTGGGATGAGGGTTCCAGTGAACCTGTATCAATCCCTTTACAAATCCGCCGGCCAAAAGATGAATGGCGTTGAAACGGACTGTTTGAGACAGGGAGGGTGTTTCAGGACCGGACATTTTTTCCCAAAACAGGGTGGGGGAGTGGGGGAAATCCCCCCAAATGCCAGTCAGGCGTCGAGCAATCGGGTCACCGCGTCCAGAGCCTGGAGTCGGCGTTCTGCCCAATCTCCGTGCAGTATTTGAACCGGTTGTGCGTGGTGCTCAAGCCAGGCGAGGGTCCGGTCGAAAAAAGCCTGGCGCTCACTCAATCGGGGCTGACAACGCTGACCGTCGTCAGTCCATTGGGCGTGTTCCGGCGACGGCAGCAGGTGCAAGTCATAATGCCGGGCCAGAAGCGCTTGTTCAATCCACGCGGGGCAATCGCCAAACAGGGTTTGGCTCCAGAGGATATTGCTCAGCAGGTGAGTGTCGAGGATGAGCAAGGACGGTTGTTGCGCCCGCGCTTCGTCTTCCCATGCCAACTGACCGCGGGCGATGGGCGTAATGTCCGCCAGCTTGGTGTCCCGTGGGTTCTGCTCGATGAACCAGCGCACATACTCGTCAACCAGAAGCCCGCCGAAACGCTGTTGCAACTCGGCCGCCAACCAACTTTTACCGCTGGATTCGGGGCCTGTGAGTACCAGGACTTTCATGCGTGCAACGCCGGATCGGCGCGCCATTCGCGCCAGCCCTGCACGGCGATAACGGTGAACAACCCGTACAGCGTGGCGGTCAGGTACAGGCCTTTATAGATGAACAACCCGACGAAAATCACATCCAGGGCGATCCACAGCGGCCAGCACTGGACACGTTTTTGCGCCATCCAGACCTGCGCCACCAGGCTGAATCCGGTCAGCGCCGCATCGAGCCAGGGTTGCGCAGCGTCGGTCCAGCGGACCATGGCCGCTCCCAGCAACAGGCTGCCGAGTGCGCCAATGGCGAGGCTCACCGCCACGGACCGGCCATCGAGCCGACTGACTTCGCGGCCATGCGTGGTTTCACCCACCCGTGTCCACTGCCACCAGCCGTAAAGCTGCAAGGCGGCATAGACGACTTGCAGCAGCATGTCCGAATACAGCTTCACCTCAAAAAAGATCCAGCTATAGAGCAGCACCATGATCAGGCCGATGGGCCAGCACCAGGGGTTCTGTTTGACCGTCAGCCAGACGGCAATGACACCGAGGGCGGCGGCAAACAGTTCAAGCCCGGACATGGAGGTTCCTTGGGGAAATCGAAGAGGGGGCCGATTGTAACCGGAATGGCGTGCGCAATCTTGTGGTGAAGGAGTGTGAAGCGGTCCTGAAATATGCCGTGGCCTGCCGGTTGCCTGCCGGTTGCAACAGGTCCGATCGCCGCGGATTCTTGTTCCTGTCATAAACCATTGCCAGCATCCAGCCACGCCATGTCGAATGAGCCTGTACGAGCGCCGCCCGGACTTGTCTGCTAGGATTCCGGCCCCGCGCGGGTAAACCAGATTCAGGGTGGATTTTTCACAGGATTTTTACGCTGCTGTGGTGATCCTTGATGCGTGGGGCTTCAGTACGCTGATCGCAATGAAAGCTTTTGAAAAATACTAACGGGGCATGCCGACGCGCATCGCCTTTTGGGGGATTGATGGATCTTTGGACCGCCTTTCAGGCATTGATTCTTGGGGTTGTAGAAGGGCTGACCGAATTCCTGCCCATTTCCAGTACCGGCCACCAGATTATCGTCGCCGACTTGCTCGACTTCGGGGGCGAACGGGCGATGGCGTTCAACATCATTATTCAGCTGGGTGCCATCCTGGCGGTGGTGTGGGAGTTTCGACGCAAGATCCTTGACGTGGTTATCGGCCTGCCGACCCAGCCGAGTGCGCGGCGGTTTACCGCGAACCTGTTGATCGCGTTCTTGCCGGCCGTGGTCTTGGGCGTCATCTTCGCCGACCTGATCCACAAATACCTGTTCAATCCGATCACCGTGGCAACGGCGCTGGTCGTGGGCGGGTTCATCATGTTGTGGGCTGAGCGCCGCCAGCACGAAGTACATGCCGAAACAGTGGATGACATCACCTGGAAAGATGCCCTGAAAGTCGGTTTCGCCCAATGCCTGGCGATGATCCCGGGCACTTCGCGTTCGGGCTCGACGATCATCGGCGGGCTGCTGTTCGGCCTGTCGCGCAAGACTGCTACCGAGTTCTCGTTCTTCCTGGCGATGCCAACCATGGTTGGCGCAGCGGTGTATTCGGGCTACAAGTACCGTCACCTGTTTGTCCCGGCGGATTTCCCGGTGTTCGCAGTCGGCTTCGTCACGGCGTTCGTCTTCGCGATGATTGCGGTTCGCGGGTTGCTCAAGTTCATCGCCAACCACAGCTATGCGGCGTTTGCCTGGTATCGCATCGTTTT
This sequence comes from Pseudomonas sp. GM55, assembly GCF_000282395.1. Classification (NCBI taxonomy): domain Bacteria; kingdom Pseudomonadati; phylum Pseudomonadota; class Gammaproteobacteria; order Pseudomonadales; family Pseudomonadaceae; genus Pseudomonas; species Pseudomonas sp. GM55. The sequence continues at coordinate 3,479 of NZ_AKJJ01000138.1, forward strand.
TGGCCTGTTCATTCTGGCGACCTGGCAATTCGGCTGGGTTGACTGGAGCGCGGCCAAGCCGTGAGTGACTCGCGCGCGCGCAATAACCCCGGACGCCAGTCCGGGGGACAGGTCCGCCATTCACGGCTGAAGTGGCTGGTGTTTGCAGTCCTGTGCGTGTTGCCGCTGTCCGGTTCGGTGTGGTCATGGCTGCATGGGGAGTCGCTGATTCCCTTGGGGGCCTACGGCATCGTCAGCGTCATGACGTTTTTTCTGTACTGGAGTGACAAGCGCAAGGCCCGTGCCGATCAATGGCGCACGCCGGAGAATGTCCTGCATGCGCTGGAGTTTGCCGGAGGCTGGCCTGGCGCATTGCTGGCCCAGCAAGTGTTTCGGCACAAAACGCGCAAAGTCTCGTTCCAGCTGGTGTTCTGGATCATCGTGCTACTGCATCAGGTGTTCTGGATCGATCACCTGTTCCTTGGCGCACACCTGTTCGCCTTGCTCTAATAACGAAGCCCTACAGCAAGAGTCCGACTTGAGTGCGCTTTGGCAGTCTGCTCACCACCAATTGATGGGAACGCTGCAGCAATTCCTGTAGTTCTTCGCTGCCGAGCGGGTAGGGCGTTTCCATGATGATCCACTGGGCACGCGCCAGATAAGGCGCCGGGTGAATCCCCGGGCGGTCGCAATGACCGAGAAACACATCCTTGTCGACCTTGAAGGCCAGGGAATCACCCCGCAGGCCCTGCAAGGCGAACATCTTGTTCCCGGCAATCGAAAACACCCGTACGCCACCCCATTTGTAATCTTCCCGGGCTCCGGGCAGGGCGAGGCAAAATTGCGCGACATCCTCTTCGCTCATCCGTCCAGCCTTCATAACAATCGTTCCCCACAGGCATTGAAGGATTCAACCAGATGGTCAATCCAGGCGCGTACCGCCGGCATCACCCCGCGTCGATGAGGATAGACCGCTTGCAGCCAGCCACCGGGCAACGACCAGTCGGGCAACAACTGCACCAGTGAGCCGTTTTGCAGTTCCTGCTCGCAATACATCATGGGCAGCATGGTGAAGCCCAGGCCGGAGAGAGTACTGGCCTTGCGCACGATAAAGTCATCGATGCCCAACCGGGCCTCGAGCGCGAGTTCACAACTTTTGCCTTTTTGATCCAGCATGCGGATGTGCACCATGCGGTCGGCTTCCAGTGCGCCGAGCACCGGCAGGTTTTTCAGATCCTCGGGATGGTTGATCTCACGGCCAGCGAGAAAACCGGGACTGGCGACCATCAGCATCTGCGCCTGACGCAGGCGGCGGGTGACCAACAGCGGGTCTTCGTCGCCCGGTTCCCGCACACGCAGGGCAACGTCGATGCCTTCGTTCACCAGGTCAACCCGCCGGTTGAGCAGCATGACCTCCAGCTGGACTTGTGGAAACCGCTCCAGAAAGTCGCTGATCACCCCCGGCAATATTTCGTGGGCCAGCCCGACCGGGCAGGACACCCGCAAACGCCCGCGGGGTTCGCTGGACATGCTGGCCACGGCTTCGTCGGCCATTTCCGCCTCCAGCAGCATGGCCTGGCAGTGCCTGAGGTAGCGTTCACCCACGGCGGTCAGCTTCAGCTGTCGAGTGGTGCGTTGCAGCAAGCGCGCGCCAAGGCGTTCTTCCAGTTCGGCGATGCGCCGTGACAGTCGTGACTTGGGGATGCCCAGCAATCGTCCGGCTGCCGCGAATCCCCCGGCTTCCACGACTTTGGCGAAGTAATACAGGTCGTTGAGGTCTTGCATGATGTGAATCCGATTGTTCTATCTGTGAGACGAACTATCGCATTATTGCCGTCTAATCAGCTATTGGTTTCGTCTGTAGGATTAGTCCCATCAGATCGCCCTTGTGGGCGATCCTCACTTGGAGATCCCACATGAAACTGCTGCATATCGATTCGAGCATTCTTGGCGACAACTCGGCTTCCCGTCAGTTGAGCGGCGAAGTGGTTAAAGCCTGGCAAGCCGCCGAGCCAACCGCCGTGGTGACTTACCGCGATCTGGCCGCCGACGCGATCAGCCACTTCTCGGCCACCACTCTGGTCGCCGCCGGCACCACCGCTGAGCTGCGCAACGCCGCACAACAGCACGAAGCTGAACTGAGCGCCTCGACCCTGGCCGAATTCCTTGCCGCCGATGCCGTGGTGATTGCCGCACCGATGTACAACTTCACCATCCCGACTCAACTGAAGGCCTGGATCGACCGCATCGCCGTTGCCGGTCAGACCTTCCGTTACACCGAAGCCGGTCCTGAAGGCCTGTGCGGTGGCAAGAAAGTCGTGATTGTCTCGACTTCCGGCGGCATTCATGCCGGTCAGGCAACCGGTGTTGCCCACGAAGAATATTTGAAGGTGCTGTTCGGTTTCATCGGCATCACCGACATCGAAATCGTCCGCGCCGAAGGCCTGGCTTACGGTGACGACGTTCGCAACAAAGCCATGAGCGCTGCTCACGCGCAAATCAGCGAGCAACTGTTCGCCGCTGCGTAAGGCTTGCGTAAAGAACGCAACCGTTCAGGTAACACCCCAAAAAACTCTGTATTCTGGCTACGCAAGTACCAGCTACGGAGTTTTTTGTTTCTGGTCGTTTCAGATTGTGGCTCGACTTATGCAGTCAAGGGTTCACGTCTCAAGTCCGGTAACAAGGTGGGGCATCCGATGATGCGACTTTGTGCAACTTTACTGATTTGTCTGCTCAGCAGCCTGAATACAGTGCACGCCGCGCCTGCGCCGCATCCTCACTGGAGCGTCGGCTTCCATGAGATGACTTTTCTTGACCCGCTGGACCTGCAGCCGATGCGCGCCATCGCCTTCTATCCTTCCAGTGATTGGGAGCACACCAGCAAGCTCGAGGGTTACACCGTCGAAGCCGGGGAGGACACCAAAGTCGCCATTGGCCGGTTCCCGATGCTGATGCTGTCCCACGGTAACACCGGCACCCCGCTGGCCCTGCACGACCTCGCCACGTCGCTGGCACGCAAAGGCTTTGTCGTGGTGGCGGTGATTCACCCCGGTGACAACTCCAGGGACCACAGCCGCCTCGGTACTTTGAGTAACCTGTATGGTCGGCCGATCCAGATTTCCGAAGCCATAACCGCTACCTTGGGCGACCGTATGCTGTCGCCGTTCGTCAATGCCGATCAGGTGGGCGTCATTGGCTATTCGGCCGGTGGCGAGACCGCATTGATTCTCTCCGGCGCGACCCCGGACCTGGATCGCCTGCGCCGTTACTGCCAGGAGCGGCCCGATGACCGCGACGCCTGCAACACCCGGGGTGAATTGATTGTCGACCGCGACGACCTGCAACCGGTGGCTGATCCTCGTGTCCACGCCTTGATGCTGATGGCGCCGTTGAGCCTGAAGTTCGGCCGCCACACCCTGGCCGATGTGCATGTGCCGGTGCTGCTTTACAGCGGTGATGGCGACAAGTTGGTGGCTGTCGACAAGAACGCCGCAGCACTGGCGCGCAAACTGCCGACGGCGCCTGACTTCAAACTCCTGGCCGGGGCAGGGCACTTTGTGTTCATGGCGCCGTGCAACGATGAGCAGACCAGCGTGATGCCTGCGCTCTGCATCGATGCCGATGGTGTCGACCGCGAAGATATTCACCGCAACCTGATCTCTCAGGCGGGTAGTTTCTTTTCCCGCACTCTGGGGCGCGCGACTCGGGCAGGGATGCAAACTGCAGATCAGTAGGATTCTTCCCAAGTCGACGCGGATGATCAGGTCTCAATGCGACGTTGGCTGAATAACTATTTATCCAGGCTGTTGGTCGTAGCTGGAACCCTGTTCTTTGAGGACATTAACTTCCGTGTCGGTTATCTCGAAAATCGTGTTTGTTCGTGGTTCTTTGTTGAACGGGCAGCACTCGCTACCTATGTCTCCAATGTTCCAGCACTTTCCGTTATGGCAGATCTGCCCTTGTGTGGACTCTTCAGCGTGAGCGGTGGAGTAAAGTGCGAATAACATCGGGGTGACGAGAGCTATGGTTTTAATATGCATTACATTTTTCCTGTATATCGATTTGGATGTGGTTGAAGTACAGGAGAGTTTGTCGCATCCAATGATTAATACAATAATGTCGTTCTTGAATAATCGAATCGGAATGTTGCGCGAGAGTGGATCTGCGGGGTTGCTTTGTATTTTTTGATTCAGCAGGTTATTGAGTCCGCAATGACAGTAACAATGTCAGGCCAAGACCGCTTAACGACAGCAATGCGGCACAAATGAAAATCCACGAATAACCCAGATTCAGCGCCACCGCCCCCATCAGTGGCCCGGCAATGGCCAGCGCCAGATCGAAAAACACCGCATAGGCACTCAAGCCCGCACCACGGCTGGAGTTGGGCACTTGCTTGATCGCCTCGACACCCAGCGCCGGATACACCAGTGACAGGCCGAATCCGGTCAGACCTGCACCAATCAAGGCATAACCCGTAGACGGTGCAAGCCACAGCAGTGTCAGACCGACGGTTTCAATGCCCATGCAGGCAATCGCCGACGGGAACCCGCCGAAGCGGCTTATGCTGGAAATGAACAGCAGCCGCGACAGAATGAAACACACCCCGAACACGGTCAGGCAGTAGGCCGCGCCGGTCCAGCCGCGATTGACGTAATACAAGGTGATAAAGGTCGTCAGGGTGCCGTAGCCAATGGACGCCAGGCTCAGGCTCGCGCCAAACGGCGCGATGCGCCCGAACACCGCCCAAAACGGCAGGCGCTCACCGCGCACCACGGGTACCGAGGGCTTGTTGCGAATCAGCAGCAGTGCGGCCAGGGCCAGCAGCGACAGGGCGATGCCGAGGCTGGCGAAACCGAGTTGTTGCACCATCACCACGCCCAGCGGTGCACCGATGGCAATCGCACCATAGGACGCGATGCCGTTCCAGGAGATCGACCGCGCGGTATGCTCAGCGCCCACCTGGCCCATGCACCAACTGATGGTGCCGACACCGATCAACCCTTGGGCCATCCCCAGCAACAGGCGCCCGGCGATCAAGATCAGCAGGCTGAGCAAGGGAAAGCCTTGCAACAGGGTCGACAGCAAGGTCAACACGCCACTGAACACGATCCCCGCCAAGCCATAGATGATTGCGCGCTTGGTGCCAACGCTGTCGGACATTCGCCCGGCCATGGGCCGGCTGAGCAGGGTGGCGAGGTATTGCGAGCCGATGGTCAACCCGGCCACGATGGCGCTGAACCCGAGTTGCTCGTGGACATACCCCGGCAATACCGCAATCGGCAAACCGATGCAGAGGAAGGCAATGAAGGTATAGAAAACGATGGAGACGATCTGCAGGGTGATCGCCATGGAGCTTTGCGGAGCAGCTTGCTGCACAGACATGAGGGCTCGTTCGCGGGCGGCGGTGGGAGAGCTGCATGATGGCGCGGCGTTGCGATAAAAGAAAGCAGGCTAACTATATTTCCTGAGTAACCTGACTGTAGGAGCGAGCTTGCTCGCGATGGACGACAACGATAACGCGTGCAACCTGAATGCACGCGTTATCCAGACGTTTTTCGCGATCAATCGAGCGTCGACCGGCTGCTCCTACAAATGCAAGTGCAGTGAGGTGTTTTAGAACACCACACCCTGGCTGCGCAGGTAGTCGTCGTAGGTGCCGCTGAAGTCGGTCACGCCGTTAGGGCTCAGCTCGATGATGCGGGTGGCCAGGGACGATACGAACTCACGGTCGTGGCTGACGAAGATCAGCGTGCCCGGATAGTTTTCCAGCGCCAGGTTCAGCGCCTCGATGGATTCCATGTCCAGGTGGTTGGTCGGTTCGTCCATCACCAGTACGTTCGGCTTTTGCAGGATCAGCTTGCCGAACAGCATGCGGCCTTGTTCACCCCCGGAGATGACCTTGACCGACTTGAGGATCTCGTCGTTGGAGAACAGCATGCGACCCAGTGTGCCGCGAATGATCTGCTCGCCCTGAGTCCACTGGCCCATCCAGTCGAACAGGCTGACGTCGTCTTCGAAGTCATGGGCGTGGTCCTGGGCGTAGTAGCCCAGCTCCGCGCTTTCGGTCCACTTCACGGAACCGGCGTCCGGGGTCAGCTCGCCCATCAGGGTGCGCAGCAGGGTGGTCTTGCCAATACCGTTCGGGCCGATGATCGCCACGCGCTCGCCGGCTTCGACGGTGAAGCTGAAGTTCTTGAACAGGGTCTTGCCGTCGAAGCCCTTGGACATCTGCTCGATGGTCACGGCCTGGCGGTGCAGTTTCTTGGTCTGTTCGAAGCGGATGAACGGGCTCACGCGGCTCGATGGCTTGACTTCGGCCAGCTGGATCTTGTCGATCTGCTTGGCGCGGGAAGTGGCCTGCTTGGCTTTCGAGGCGTTGGCCGAGAAGCGGCTGACGAACGTTTGCAGTTCGGCAATCTGGGCTTTCTTCTTGGCGTTGTCCGACAGCAATTGCTCGCGGGACTGGGTCGCCGCGGTCATGTACTCGTCGTAGTTGCCCGGGAACAGGCGCAGCTCACCGTAGTCCAGGTCGGCCATGTGGGTGCAAACGCTGTTGAGGAAGTGACGGTCGTGGGAAATGATGATCATGGTGCTGTTACGCACGGTGAGAATCGATTCCAGCCAGCGAATGGTGTTGATGTCCAGGTGGTTGGTCGGTTCGTCGAGCAACAGCACTTCCGGATCGGAGAACAGTGCCTGAGCCAGCAACACCCGCAGTTTCCAGCCCGGAGCCACTTCGGACATCGGACCGAAATGCTGTTCCAGTGGAATACCCAGGCCCAGCAGCAGCTCACCGGCGCGGGATTCGGCGGTGTAGCCGTCCATTTCGGCGAATTCGGTTTCCAGCTCGGCCACGGCCATGCCGTCTTCTTCGCTCATTTCCGGCAGCGAATAGATGCGGTCGCGCTCGGCCTTGACCTTCCACAGCTCTTCGTGACCCATGATCACGGTGTCGATCACGGTGAATTCTTCGTAGGCGAACTGGTCCTGGCGCAATTTACCCAGGCGCACGTTCGGCTCCAGCATGACCTGGCCGCCGGACGGCTCGAGGTCACCGCCGAGAATCTTCATGAAGGTCGACTTGCCGCAACCGTTGGCGCCGATCAGGCCGTAACGGTTGCCACCGTTGAACTTGACCGAAACGTTTTCGAAGAGCGGCTTGGCGCCGAACTGCATCGTGATGTTAGCTGTAGAAATCAAAGGTTTTTCCTGCGAAGCATTCAGAGTAGCTAGGGTTGCGGCAGTACCGGTTCAGTACCCGTTCCACTGTCCGGACCCCGGGACATTCATCCCGATCGGCAGTGGAAGATCCATCTGGCATTAAGTGGACAGCAGCATGTGGCGCGCCTGGCCCGAGTCAACGTGCGCTGAAAGGGGAGGTTTCCCGCTCTCAACCTGGGGGCGCGTAAAGTTTGGCGGCGATTGTACTGGTCTGGCTCTTTAAACGATAGGGCGTTGAGGTCTGTGCAACGCTTTGGCGGATTTTGCGGTGACATTTTCGCCGTTGCAGGTTAACTATTGGTTACAAACTGAGGCTAAAATGCCATCTATCGGCCGGATGCCGACCATCGGCATGGCTCGATGGCGCCACAGGGCCTCTGTTTCGTATTCAGCCGCTGCACAAGACCCGGGGACCGGGATGCCGGTAAAGGGTGCAGTTTGTTTACTTCCGATGTGTGACGATTTCCGTGAAACTGATCATTGCCGTTATCTACGTTGTTTCCATTGCGTATGTCCATCTGCGTGGTCAAGTGCGCCATAAGCTGGGTCGCCAGTTGAGCGATCACTCGACGTTTCTGGCGCCGATCAACTGCTTTCTTTATCTGTTCTCGAAAATCCCCAACAAACCCTATCTCGACCCGGCCGACTTCCCCGACCTGCGTCCGCTGCAGGCGCACTGGGAAGAAATTCGTGCCGAAGGTCAGCATTTGCTTCACGCCGGCGAGATCAAGCGTTCGAACCAATACGATGACGTCGGTTTCAACTCGTTTTTCAAGAGCGGTTGGAAGCGCTTCTATCTCAAGTGGTACGGCGACAGCCACCCGTCGGCCATGAAGCTCTGCCCGCGCACCACGGAGCTGGTGCAGGGCATTGACTCGATCAAGGCGGCGATGTTCGCCGAGTTGCCACCGGGCTCCAGACTGGTGCGCCACCGCGACCCGTATGCCGGTTCGTACCGCTATCACCTGGGCCTGGATACACCCAACGCCGACGGTTGCTACATCAATGTCGATGGCCAGAACTACCACTGGCGCGATGGCGAAGCGGTAATGTTCGATGAGACCTACATTCATTACGCGGAAAACACCACGCCGCACAATCGCATCATTTTGTTCTGCGACGTCGAACGGCCGATGAAGTATCGGTGGGCAGCGGCATTCAATCGCTGGTTCAGTCGCCATGTCATGTCGGCCGCTGGTGCGCCGAACGAGGCGGGCGACAGGACCGGCGGGCTCAACCGACTGTTCGGCAGGATCTACAAGGTTCGCCTGCGCGGCAAGCAACTGAAAAAGCGTAACCGCACACTGTACTACCTCGAAAAGTGGTCGATCCTTGCCGGGTTGCTGGTGGTCTTCATTCTGATCTGAGAGGTGTTCTGTTACATCTTCCCGGGGAGGTTTTTGTTAACAAATCCGAACCCCGGGCGTAGCGTGGTATCGAAGTCCTTATCCACGCGACGTAGAGAGGCATCCCATGAACCGATACGTGTTTGGCGCCATTGCGCTGGTCTTGAGTGCCATATTGGGTCCTCTGGCCGATGCCACTACTTCGTTGCAATTGGCCCAGAACCTGCCAGGCCGCACCAACAACAACCCTTACAACAGTCCGATTCACCGGGCCAATCCCAACAGCATGCAAGGCACCCAACCCGGTGCCCCGGCTATACGCGGACCCAATACCGTGCCGATCCCGCGCCCGCCGACGCTGGACAACGGCGGCATCGGTAATCGCTATCCCGACCGGACCGTTCCCGCCAGCCCACCAAAATTCATTCCCAATCCTCCACCACGAGACACCGGCACCAACAACCGTTGAGTGGCCGGCAGGTCGTCTGCCCGCTATTTTTCAGCGGATTTCATGTTGATCAGAAAAGGAATCCTGCATGTTGCGCAAAAAATTATTGGCGATCGTCTGTGCCGGCGCATTGATCAGCGCCACTGCTGCAGTGCTTGCCGCGCCCACCCAGACGATGAAAAGCGAAGCTGGCACCCTTGAGGTCACCCCTGTCGTGACGGGGCTGGAGCACCCCTGGGCGCTGGCGTTTTTGCCGGATGGTAAAAGCATGCTGGTAACCGAACGCCCCGGCAACCTGCGGCTGGTCACCGCCGACGGCAAGCTGTCGGCACCGCTCAATGGCGTGCCAACGGTCTGGGCCAAGGGGCAGGGCGGCTTGCTGGACGTGGCGTTGTCACCGGACTTCAAGCAGGACCGGATGGTGTATCTGTCTTATGCCGAAGGGGGGGGCGAGGGTAACAAGGCCGGTACCGCGGTGGGGCGTGGCCGGCTCTCCGAAGATATGGCGGCGCTCAAGGATTTCCAGGTGATCCTGCGTCAGGAACCCAAACTCTCGGTCGGCAACCATTTTGGCTCGCGGCTGGTGTTTGATCGCGACGGCTATCTGTTCGTGACCCTGGGGGAAAACAACGACCGCCCGACCGCCCAGGACCTCGACAAACTGCAAGGCAAGGTGGTGCGAATCCACCCGGACGGTACGGTGCCCAAGGACAACCCCTTTGTCGGCCAGGCCAACGTGCGCCCGGAAATCTGGTCCTACGGGCAGCGTAACCCGCAAGGCGCGGCGCTCAACCCGTGGAACGGCACGCTGTGGGAAAACGAACACGGCCCTCGGGGCGGCGATGAAATCAACATCATCGAGCGTGGCAAGAATTACGGTTGGCCGCTGGCGACCCATGGCATCAACTACTCCGGTCTGCCGATTCCCGAAGCCAGGGGCGATACCGTCGAAGGCACAGTTTCCCCGCACCATGTCTGGGAAAAGTCCCCGGGCCTGAGTGGCATGGCGTTTTACGATGCCGATCAGTTCAAGGCCTGGCAGGGCAACGTGTTTATCGGCGCGTTGGTCAGCCAGGAACTGATTCGCCTGGAGTTCCAGGGCGACAAGGTGGTACACGAGGAACGATTGCTCGGGGAGTTGAAAAAGCGCATTCGCGATGTGCGACAGGGGCCGGATGGGTATTTGTATGTGCTGACCGATGAAGAGGATGGTGCCTTGTATAAAGTCGGCTTGAAGTGAAACTCCCCCGCCGCCTTCGCGAGCAAGCCCCGCTTGAACACTTGATATGTATACCCTGCAGGAGCGAGCTTGCTCGCGACGGCGGTGTCAGGGCCACCACAAAAGTAGCTGGGCGGGTCATGTTTGCGATTGACTTGCCACCACTGCCCGGCTAATTTCGAGCCATGACTTCCTCCGTATTGCGCTGCCAGCCAAGCATTATTACCGCCATTCCTCATTTGGCGGGCTAGCTCACGACTGCAGCACCCAACCCGCCCTGGAGGCGGGTTTTTACTTTCTGTCTCCCGGGCCCCGATCAGTGTCAGGAGACGACGATGAGTTTTACAACCGATCAGCAAGCCCTGCTTGAACGCTACGTCAAACAAATCCTTGCCGCGCCCGTGTACGAACTGGCGGTGCGCACACCGTTGCAACCAGCGCTGGCTTTGTCTGAAGCCTTGGGCAACCAGGTCCTGCTCAAGCGCGAAGACTTGCAGCCGACCTTTTCCTTCAAGATCCGCGGCGCCTGCAACAAGCTGGTGCAACTGAGCGAAGCGCAAAAGGCGCGCGGCGTGGTCACGGCTTCCGCCGGCAATCATGCGCAAGGTGTAGCCCTGGCTGCGCGGGAACTGGGGATCAATGCCACCATCGTCATGCCCTGCACGACGCCGCAACTGAAGGTCATCGGAGTGCGCAGTCGTGGCGCTGACGCGGTATTGCACGGGGAAAGCTTTCCGTTTGCACTGGCCTATGCGCTGGATCTGGCCGGGGAAACCGGTCGCACCTTTGTTTCACCCTTCGACGATCCGCAGGTGATCGCGGGCCAAGGCACGGTGGCCATGGAAATCCTGCGCCAGCATCAAGGTCCGCTGGACGCGATCTTCGTGCCGGTGGGCGGCGGTGGGCTGATCGCGGGGATCGCCGCTTACGTCAAATACTTGCGGCCGGAAATTCGCATCATCGGCGTCGAGTCGGAACATTCCGCGTGCCTGCAAGCCGCGTTGCTGGCCGGTGAGCGAGTGATCCTGCCCAGCGTCGGCACCTTCGCCGACGGGGTGGCGGTGGCACAGATCGGCGCTTACGGTTTCGAGGTCTGCCGGTTTTGCGTCGATGAGGTGGTGACGGTCAGCAACGATGAGCTTTGCGCTGCGATCAAGAATATCTACGACGATACCCGCTCGATCACCGAACCTTCCGGCGCGCTGGCGGTGGCCGGAATCAAGAAGTACGTGGCGCGGAGCGGAGTTCGTGGTCAGACTCTGGTCGCCATCGACTCAGGGGCCAACATCAATTTCGACAGCCTGGGGCATGTGGCCGAGCGCGCCGCGTTGAGCGGCGCCCCGGCATGACGCTTGTGCAGACCGACGGCGGACGCCGCAAGGGTCCGCCGGAAGGTGGGGTTATTCCTGAATGGCTTTCTCGACCTTGGCCGACGCCGACCAGATTCGGTAGCGCACTTCGATGTCCTTGGGGACGTACAGCACGAGCGGCAGCTTGCTGTTGTAACGCAGCAGGAAGCCGTCACCGACCACCGGTACGAAATCCTGTTTGCTTGTGCCTTCCGGGCAGGCCATCAGCGTGCTCATCGGGCCAATGACTTTTTCCAGGCGATAGAACGGGTAGCCCCAACCCTCGAGATTTTTCTCCTCGAGGATGCCGCCCAGACGCGGGTGATTGCAGTCTACGGTCATTGTTTTACCGGCCAGGATCTCGACCTGGAAGTCGTTTTCCCGGGGTTGTGGCGCGAGGTGAATCACCTGGCGGGTAAAGCCGCTCTCGGCCTTCGGATAGGGCGCGGTTTCTTCGAGCTTGGCGGCGTGCGCCACACCAGCCAGCCCCAGTGCGAATAGCGCTGTGCAAGCGTTAACGGTCAAAGAACTCATGATGCCTCCTTGCTTGAAGTGATGGGCGGCATTCTCACTGTCGTGTGCAGTGAATGCAAACCCGGGGCGTCCAGAGTGCAAATTGCAGGGTTGCCAGGGGCGATTATTGCAACCTGCATGGCGGGTTTTACAGGTGGCTTGCCTAAACGGTTGAATTGCCGATGAGCTGCACAGCGAAACTCGGGGCATGCTTTATGCTGTAGCTGTCCTTGAAGCTTGCCGGGATCTCATATGAGCGAGCCTTGACCGTTATTGGCAGTCTCACAAAGGAGAGAGTCGCCATGTTTCTTTCTGCCCTGGAACTTCGAAACATCATCGAAAGCAGTTTTCTACCCAAGCGCTGCCAGTGCACGCTGTCACCGGATCTATCGATGACCGTCAAAGTCTATGCCGATGGGCAAACCGATCACCTGGATCTATTGGTCAGCGGCATCGATGCCTCCGGGCTCAATGGTTGTCGGGAAATAAACGAGTTGATTGCCCAACTGCGGTCCAGACAGCACCACATGGAGGTCGAGCCGCACTCGATGCTGGGCAAGGCGCTTTAACCGGCGGTTTCGAGTTCCAGCGATACGCGCCGGGTCTGGAAGCACCCCAGGCCCAGCGCGAGTTCAAGCCCGACGGCCAGTAAAATGCCCCACCCGGTACGGCCAACCCCTATCAGACGTTGCAGTCAGCCCTGGTTCTCGCAGGCGTCGGAAAGTTTACGGTAGGTAATTTCTGCCGGTTTTCCCGTGTCATCGATGTACTTCATTTCGGCCTTAACCACTTTGCACTCCAGGGTGTCGGGCTCGGTCAGTGAAATCACTTTGCTGATATGCAATGGCATGCCGTAGTGATAGGGCACGGCTTGAGAGGTAGTGGCGTCATTGGCCTGAGCCAGGCCGGCAAACGCGGTGCAGGCAAGGGCGGTGGTAACCAGCAGGGTGCGAGTGTTCATCAGTGATCTCCGGTGCGAACGGAAAGTCAGTTCGATGTGTGGCTTGTCGAACTTGCCGCACTGGGCGTCAGAACATTCTGAGGGCGTGCGGTCCATAAAAGTGTTGGACCGCACGGTTAAGCGAGGGTTAACCCGGTTGAACGCCGTTTCTCGCGAATGTGCGGTCATTGTTTAGTTAAGACCATCGTGAGCAAGCTCGCTCCCACAATGCCCGAGCGTCGACACAAATGTTGTGAACGACCCGGAACCCTGTGGGAGCGAGCTTGCTCGCGATGAGGGTATCAGTGTCAGCGCATCTCCACCTGCTGCCGATAAGGCAAGTCCGGCCCGGTCTTGCTGCACGTCAACGCGGCCGCCTGCATCGCGAACTTCAGCATGCGGTCGATCTGCTCACGGCCAAGTTGCTTCACACCCTCCACAGAATCCAGCTGCTGTTCGGTCAGCCAGGTAATCAGCGCCGCCTGAAAGGTATCGCCCGCGCCCACGGTGTCGGCGATTTTTACCGAACGGGCGGGAGCCGACCACGAACCATGGGCCCGGCTGAACACAGTCGCGCCTTCGCCACCCCGGGTCAGGAATACCAGCTGACAGCGGTGCTGCAACCAGCCCTCGATCACCTGCGCCGGGTCCTGGCCGGGATACAACAGATGCAGGTCCTCGTCGCTGACCTTGATCAGGTCAGCCAGCTCTACCAGCGTCGCGATCCGATTACGCCACAGTTCGATGTCCGGCTCCGGGTTCAGGCGCACGTTCGGATCGAGGCTGATCAGGCGCTTGCCGCTTTCCCGGCGCACCAATGCCAATAGTGTGTCGGCAATCGGCTGCACCACCAGGGAAAACGAGCCGATATGCAGGCCGCGTACCTCAGGCCCGAGTGCCGGCAGGTGCTCCGGTTGCAATTGCCGATCCGCGCAGCCTTCGCCACGGAAGCTGTACTGCGGCGAGCCATTGGCGGCGACCGCGACCATCGCCAGGGTAGTTGGCGCGGCAAAATCCAGCAGGTAGTCCGTGCACACGCCTTCATCCTGCAACACTTGCAGCAAGCGCCGGCCCAGGTAGTCGGTGGATAACCCGGCCAACAGCGCCGCGTCCACGCCCAACCGGCGCAATCCCACTGCCACGTTGAACGGCGAGCCACCGGCAATGGCTTTGAAATTCACTTTGGACGCCACACCGCTGGCGTCGTTTTCACTGAAAAAATCGAACAGCGCTTCGCCACACACCAGGTACATAGTTGTTCACTCTTCAAATTGGGTTGCGACATGCTGTCGATAGCGTTCATAAGCCTGCTGACAGGCTTGCACATTGTCGGCGACCGGCAGGGTTTCACTGGCCGGGTCGAGTTTCACGCAGCGCTCGCACCAGTCCGCCAGGCTGTCTTCGCGTCCGTTCGCCCGGGATACGCACCAGGCCGCCTGAATCGCTGCGCCGAGGGCCGCGGCTTCGCTTTGTTCGGTGCAGATCACCGGCGTATTCATGGTGTCGGCGATGATTTGCCGCCAGACCGCACTTTTCGAGCCGCCGCCGATCAGGCAAATGCTGCGGCTTTTTAAGCCATTGTGGCGTAGCAGGTCCAGTCCGTAGCGCAATCCAAACGTCGTGCCTTCGACCACCGCGCGGCACAAGTTGGCTCGGGTCAGGTTGGTCATGGTCAAGCCCGCCAGGCTGGCGCTGGCATGGGGCAGGGCGGGCACCCGCTCGCCGTTGAAGAACGGCAGCATGCTCACACCTTCGGCACCGATCGGCGCTGTGGCAACGAGCGCGTTGAACTGATCGATGTCGAGGTCCAGCAGGTCACGAATCAGTCCGGTGGCATTGGTCAGGTTCATGGTGCAGATCAAAGGCAGCCAGCCACCGCTTGAGGAACAGAACGTGGCAACCGCAGCATCCGCGGCGACGATCGGCTGATCGGCATAGGCGTACACCGTGCCGGACGAGCCGAGGCTCATGGTGATTGCACCGGGCTGGATGTTGCCGGTACCGATGGCGCCCATCATGTTGTCGCCGCCGCCACTGGACACCAGTGCCCGCGGGTTGATGCCCAGGTGCTCGGCAATGCCCGGCAGAATCGTGCCGACTGTCTGGTGGGCATCGATCAGTTCCGGCAGGGCGGCTTGCAGGCGTCCGCTCGGGTCGATGTCACGCAACAATTGCATATCCCACTGGCGCGTACGCACATTGAAATACCCGGTGCCCGAGGCATCACCGTATTCGCTGCAACTGCGGCCGGTGAGCCAATGGTTGAGGTAGTCGTGAGGCAGCAAAATGCGGGCGATGCGGGAAAATACCTCGGGGTGCTGCTCTTTGGTCCATAACAGTTTGGACAGGGTGTAGCCCGGCGCGATGACTATGCCGAGGCGCTCCAGCGATGCCTTTTCGCCACCCAGATGGGCCAGCAGGCGGTCATTCTCCAGGGTGGTTTCAGTGTCGCACCAGAGTTTGGCCGGACGCAGCACTTTGCCCTGATCGTCGAGCAGCACCAAGCCATGTTGCTGGCCAGACACACCAATGCCGAGGATCGACCGGCCATCGACTTTGGCCGCGAGCAAGGCGCGGCGAGTGGCGCCGGCGAAGGCTTCCAGCCACTGTCGGGTGTCCTGTTCGCGGCGGCCATTGGCCGCGCTGATCAGGCTGTGGCTGGCAGCGCCCTGGCCGAGTACTTCACCACTGACTGCGTCGAGGATGATGGCTTTAGTGCCCTGGGTGCCGCAGTCGATGCCGAGGAAGAGTTGTCGGGTTGTCATGCAGGATCCCTGGATCGTCAGATCGATATCAGTACACATTCAGTATCTGTGTTGCCTGTCAGTTCGCTTTCGCGGGCAAGCCCGCTCCCACAGGGTTTGTTGTTGAACACAAAACTTGCGTCCGCTGAAGACTCCTGTGGGAGCGGGCTTGCCCGCGATGACGGCCGCAGTATCACTTCAGGACTCAGGCCAATACCCGCTCCAACGTCCGCGATACACCCACCTCGCGCAAACTGTTGCAGCACCACTCGAACGCCGCGACAAACGCCGGCGAGCGCGCAATGGCCGTACCAAAAATCTCCTCGATCGCCAGCAAACGCTGGGTAATCAGCACGTCATCGGCCACCAGCGCCTGGCAGAATGCCGCCCGCGGGTCTGGAATCGAGTAGGTCTGGCCATGCTCATCCACGCCCTTGAGGTACAGTGCCCATGCCGCCACCACCAACGCCGCGCGCCGGGTCTCGCGGCCATCGGCGATCAGGCGGTTGATGGTGGGGACGGTGAATTTCGGAAACTTTGACGAACCGTCCGAGCAAACGCGCTCCAGTTGATCGGCAATCGCCTGATTGGAGAATCGCGCCACCAGGGTGTTTTTGTACTCGGTCAGGTCAATTCCCGGCACTGCCGACAATTGCGGCGTCACGTCCAGGTCCATGTAGGCGCGCATGTAACGCACGAACAGCGGGTCGTTCATGGTTTCGTGGACAAAACGGTAACCCTTCAGGAACCCCAGGTACGTCAGCGCCAGATGACTGCCGTTGAGCAGCTTGATCTTCATTTCTTCGTAGGGCGTAACGTCGTCGGTGAACTGCACGCCAACCTTTTCCCAGGCCGGGCGACCGTTGACGAACTTGTCTTCCAGCACCCATTGCACGAAGGGTTCGCAGACCACCGGCCAGGCATCGTCCAGCCCATGCTTGTCGGCCAGTTGCAGGCGGTGTTCGGTGCTGGTCATCGGTGTGATGCGGTCGACCATGGCGTTGGGAAAACTCACGTTGCGCTCGATCCAGTCCCGCAGATCGGCATCGCGCAACGCGGCGAACGCCAGCAAGGCCTTGCGGGTGACGGCGCCGTTATGCGGCAGGTTATCGCAGGACATCAGGGTGAAGGCCGCTGTGCCGGCGGCGCGGCGCCTGGCCAGTGCGGCACAGAGGAAGCCGAACACGGTTGTCGGGGCGTCCGGGTGCGCCAGGTCATGCTGGACTGGCGGCAAGTGCGCCATGAACTCACCGGTGCTGTCGTCGATGCAGTAACCGCCTTCGGTGATGGTCAGCGAGACGATGCGGATCTCGGGGCTGGCCAGCTTGTCGATCAACGCCTGGGCGTCGTCTTCAGCCAGCAGCATGTCGCGGACGGCCCCGATCACCCGGACTTCGGTGTCGTCGCCATCGCCGAGTTCGAACAGGGTGAACAGGTAGTCCTGATCCTTCAGATCGTCACGGGCGTGGCGGTCCTCGACGCGCAAGCCGACGCCACAAATGGCCCAGTCCAGACCTTCTCCGGTGTTCATCAGCGCATCGGTGTAGAACGCCTGGTGGGCGCGATGGAAACCGCCGACGCCGATGTGCGCGATGCCCTGGCGGGTATCGCCCAATGCGTAGGCGGGCAGGACCACTTCAGATGCGAGGCGGTTGAGGTTGTGTTGGTTGAGTTTCATCGCGAGCTCTCTGAAGTCAGGCAGCAATGCGCAACGGGCGGGTCAACGCCACGCCGTCGGCATCGAACAAATGGCAGTGTTGCGCATCCAGGTGCAGGCTCAGGGTTTCACCGTAGCGGCTGGCCAGATCGCCGCGAACACGCAGGGTCAGGGGTTCACCGGACGGCGTCAGGACGTGGCAGAACGTGTCGCTGCCCAGGCGTTCGCTGACATCAGCGGTGACCTGCAAGGTGCAGTCACCGGGTTTGGCCAGTTCCAGATGCTCCGGGCGAATGCCCAGTGTCACCGCACCCCCGACGCTTAGATGCCTACCGCTCAAGGGCAGGTTGATGCGGGTCCCTGCGTCCAGTTGCACTTCGCAACCCAGGCTGTCGGTGCGTGTGATCTTGCCTTTGAGAAAGCCCATTTTCGGCGTGCCCAGAAACCCCGCGACAAACAGGTTGGCCGGCTGGTGATACAGCTCCAGTGGCGAGCCGACCTGTTCAACCCTGCCGCCATTCAACACGACGACCTTGTCCGCCAGGGTCATGGCCTCGACCTGGTCGTGGGTCACGTAAATCATGGTCGCCTGCAATTCCTTGTGCAGCCGCGCCAGCTCCAGGCGCATCTGCACGCGCAGGGCGGCATCGAGGTTGGACAGCGGTTCGTCAAACAGGAAGATTTTCGGATTGCGCACGATGGCCCGGCCAATCGCCACACGCTGGCGCTGGCCGCCGGACAGTTGCTTGGGTTTGCGCTCCAGCATCGGCCCCAGTTCAAGGATGCGCGCCGCTTCGCTGACCTTTTTCTCCACTTCGGCTTTCGCCACACCGGCCAGGTCGAGGGCGAACGACATGTTCTTGCGCACGCTCATGTGCGGGTACAGGGCGTAGGTCTGGAACACCATTGCCAGATCGCGCTTGGCCGGGCTCACTTCAGTGATGTCGCGGCCATCGAGTTCGATGGTGCCGCCGCTGACTTCCTCCAGCCCCGCGATCAAACGCAGCAGGGTGGATTTGCCGCAGCCCGACGGGCCGACGAAAACCACGAATTCCTTGTCATTCACTTCCAGGTCGATGCCCTTGATGATGGAAAAGCCTTCGAAGCCTTTTTGCAGATTCTTGATTCTCAGGTTGGCCATGGTGATGGGCCTCCATTTAAATTTTCAGGTTTAACCCGTCTTTCTGTAGGAGCCGGCTTGCCGGCGAAGGGGACCTGGAACTTTGCATCGATCTTTCGGCCATCTTCGCTGGCAAGCCAGCTCCTGCAAGGGATCGCGTCGGGGCAGCGATCCGGGGCGATTCATTTCACGGCGCCGAACGACAGGCCGCGCACCAGTTGTTTCTGGCTGATCCAGCCGAAGATCAGGATCGGCGCACAGGCCAGGGTCGAGACCGCCGACAACTTGGCCCAGAACAGCCCTTCGGGGCTCGAATACGAGGCGATCAACGCGGTCAGTGGCGCGGCTTTCGACGAGGTCAGGTTCAGCGACCAGAACGCCTCGTTCCAGCACAGGATCAGCGACAGAAGCACCGTGGACGCCAGGCCGCCCTTGGCGATTGGCAGCAGCACCCGGAGCATCTCCTGCGCCAGCGTCGCGCCGTCCAGCCGGGCGGCTTCGAGGATGTCCCTGGGAATGTCCTTGAAGTAGGTGTAAATCATCCAGACCACGATCGGCAGGTTGATCAGCGTGTAGATGACGATCAGGGCAATGCGCGTGTCGAGCAGGCCGAAACTCTTGGCCAGCAGATAGATCGGCATCAGCACGCCCACCGGCGGCAACATTTTGGTCGAGAGCATCCACAGCAGCGTGCCTCGGGTGCGTCGGGTTTCGTAGAACGCCATGGAGTAGGCCGCGGGTACCGCGATCAGCAAGCACAGGGCCGTGGCGCTGAAGGAAATCACCACCGAATTCCAGGCGAAACTGAAGTAGTCGCTGCGCTCGTTGATGTGCAGGTAGTTCTCCAGCGTCGGCATGAAGATGAACTGCGGCGGCGTGGCGAAGGTATCGATTTCGGTCTTGAAACTGGTCAGTACCATCCAGAAGATCGGGAAGAAAATCAGGATCGCGATGGCCCAGGCCAGCGTACCGAGCAGCAGGCTTTGCAAACGACGGGATTGTTGAAGAGTCATGGCAGGCCTCAGGCTTTGTCGGTCAGGTTTTTGCCGATCATCCGCACCAGGATGATCGCGGCGATGTTGGCGATGACCACGGCGATCAAGCCGCCCGCCGAGGCCATGCCAACGTCGAACTGCACCAGCGCCTGGTTGTAGATCAGGTAGGCGAGGTTGGTCGAGGCGTAGCCGGGGCCGCCGTTGGTGGTGGTGAAGATTTCGGCGAACACCGAGAGCAGGAAGATGGTTTCGATCATCACCACCACCGCAATCGGCCGCGCCAGATGTGGCAAGGTCAGGTGCCAGAAGATCGCGATGGGCCCGGCACCGTCCAGGCGCGCGGCTTCTTTCTGTTCCTGGTCGAGGGACTGCATGGCGGTCATCAGGATCAGGATCGCGAAGGGCAGCCATTGCCACGAGACAATGATGATGATCGACAACAGCGGGTAGTGCGCCAGCCAGTCCACCGGTTGTACGCCGAACAGCTTCCAGACGTAGGCGAGAATCCCCGACACCGGATGGAATATCAGGTTTTTCCAGATCAGCGCACCGACGGTGGGCATGATGAAGAAAGGTGAGATCAGCATCACCCGCACGACACCGCGCCCGAAAAACTCACTGGCCTCCAGCAAGGCACTGATCAGCACGCCGAACACCACACTGATCAGCAGCACGCTGCCCACCAGCAACAGCGTGTTGGTGGCGCCGGGCAGGAAGCCCGAATCAGTGAGGAAGTAGGTGAAGTTTTCAAGCCCGACGAATTCGTTTTCACCGGGATTGAGCAGGTTGTAGCGGATCATCGAAAAGTAAAGGGTCATGCCCAGGGGTACGACCATCCACAACAGCAGCAATGCCACCGAAGGGCTGACCAGAAACCAGCCGGGGTTGGCCAACCGGCTTTTGCGCAGCGGTTGAGGGATTTCCATGTGAGCTTTGGCAGTTGAAATATTCATGGTGATCAGAACCGATTGGGAACGAGAGCAGGCTTGGCGCAAGACCTGTAGGAGCTGGCTTGCCAGCGATGGATGCGACGCCGATCTACGGACGGACCGCGTTATCGTTCATCGCTGGCAAGCCAGCTCCTACATAACCCGCGCGCTTCATTTCACGTTCAGTGGTTTGCTGGGCCGCTACCAAGGCCTGGTCGACCGTGGTCTGGCCGATCAGCGCCGCCGAGAAGGATTTGCCAACCTGCGTACCAACGCCCTGGAACTCGGGAATGGTCACCAGTTGAATACCGATGTAAGGCACCGGCCTGGCCCCCGGCTTGCTCGGGTCGGCGGCTTTGAGCGACTCCAGCGTGACCTTGGCGAATGGCGCTGCGTTCATGTACGCCTCGCTGTAGGTGGAGGCCCGGGTGCCCGGCGGCACGTTGGCGATGCCGTCCTTTTCCGCGACCAGCGCGCTGTACTCCCTGGAAGTGGCCCAGGCGCTGAAGGTTTTCGCCGCGTCCTTGGCCTTGGAGCTGGTCGGAATGGCCAGCGCCCAGGCGTACAACCAGGCCGAGCCCTTGTCAGTGACCTGATGCGGCGCATAGGTGAAACCGACGTGATCGGCGACCTTGCTCTGGGTCTTGTCGGTGACGAACGAGCCGGCGACGCTGGCATCGACCCAGATCGCGCATTTGCCGCTGTTGAACAACGCCAGGTTTTCATTGAAACCGTTGCTCGAGGCGCCCGGCGGACCGGATTTTTTCATGGTGTCGACGTAGAAGTTCAGCGCATTTTTCCACTCGGCTCCGGTGAATTCCGGTTGCCACTGTTCATCGAACCAGCGCGCGCCATAGGCGTTGGCAACAGTGGTGACCAACGCCATGTTCTCGCCCCAGCCAGCCTTGCCGCGCAGGCAGATGCCGTACTGTTCCTTATCTTTGTTGGTGAGTTTGCTGGCGAATTCGCTGATCTGTTCCCAGGTCGGGCGCTCGGGCATGCTCAGGCCGGCGTCCTTGAACAGGTCGGTACGGTAATAGGTGATCGAGCTCTCGGCATAGAACGGCAGGGCATACAGCGAACCCTTCACCGACAGGCCTTCGCGTACCGACGGGAACACGTCGTCGAGGGCATAACTTGCCGGCAAGTCCTTCATCGGCTCCAGCCAGCCCTTGGCGCCCCAGAGTGCGGCTTCGTACATGCCAATGGTCAGCACGTCGAACTGTCCGCCCTGGGTGGCGATGTCGGTGGTCAGGCGCTGGCGCAGAACGTTTTCTTCGAGGACCACCCAATTGAGCTTGATGTCCGGGTGCTCGGCCTCGAAGGTTTTCGAGAGCTTCTGCATGCGGATCATGTCGCTGTTGTTGACGGTGGCGATGGTCAGGGTCTGGGCGCCAAGGCTGACGCTGCTGAGGGTCATGCAGGTGAGGGCAAGCAGGGCTTTTACCGAAGGTTGCATCGTGCACTCCTTTTCTGCACCCGGTGGGGTGCAGAAGGACAGTTATTGTTTTTGTGTCTTCCGAAGGCAGGAAGAATGTGCGCTGATTACATCCTTCAATGGAGGGCGAAACAAATCATCCATCGCACTTGCTTCGATACTTTTTTGCACTGGACTTTAGGGCGCTAGACGCAGGGAAGGGCTTTTCAGCGAGGAAACGATATCGAATACGTACAGGTTTCAGGGCAAGAAAACAGGCCGCAACCTGTGGGAGCCTGCTCGCGATGGCGTCAGGTCAGTCGATGTTGGTGGCGCATGTCAGACCGCATCGCGAGCAGGCTCGCTCCTACAGGGATTTGAGGTGTTAACCCAGATTCTGCTCGGTCAACCGCTGCACCACCAACCGTCGGTAATGCGTAGGCGTCATGCCCTTGAGCTGCTGGAAGCGCCGGTTGAAATTGGAAATATTGTTGAAGCCCGATTCGAAGCACACGTCAGTGACCGGTTTGTCACCGTCGGCCAGCAACTCGCAGGACTTGCTGATGCGCAGGCGATTGACGAACTCGATGAAGTTGCGCCCGGTGGCCTGCTTGAATACGCGGCTGAAATACGTGGGCTTCATGCCCAGGTGCTCGGCAACCTCTTCCAGCGGCAGTTCCCGGGCGTAATGGGCGAAGATGTAATCCACCGCGCGGTTGGTGCGATCGATGTTGTGCTCATCGGCCAGTTGCGGGGTCGTGGCGCCAGAGAGCAATTGGTAGTCGTCGGTGGCCGCGAGCAACTCCAGCAGAATGAAAAAGTGTCCGAGCCGGGTGATGCCGCTGGTATCGGCGATGCGCTGCATCAGGTCGGTCGCTTTGCCGATGGTGTGCTTGCAGCGAAACTCGATGCCGTACTGCGCCCGTTCCAGCAACGGCGCCAGGGTCTTGAGTTCGGCGAATACCTGGTAGCCGCTGTCGAACAACTCGTCGGTGAAATTGACCAGCATGTCACGCTTGGGCACTACTTCGTCCTCTGCCACCTGGCTGATCCAGTTGTGGGGCAGGTTGGGACCGGTCAGGAACAGGGTATGCGGGTAGAAGTTGCCGATGTAGTCACCGATGAACACCTTGCCGGAACTGGCGACGATCAGGTGCAGTTCGTATTCCTTGTGGAAATGCCAGCGCACCAGCGGGCAGGGGAAGCCGTGTTGGCGATAGATGATGGACAACCCGTTGTGGTCGTCCATCAATTCATAGGAAGGGTCGGTCACTCTGGCGGTACGGGTCATGGCTGCGCACTTTTCTGTTTTCGCGCCTCGATCATGCCCCGTGCAGTGCTCCATTGGCCAGTTGAAAGGCGAATGAATCGTTCTGGCAAGTATCGCACACCGGTTAATTGAGGCGGTTCTTTGCCTCGATCCATTGCGCCATGTACTGGGTACTTTTGTGTTGATGATGGCGCAACATGCTGCCGGTGAAGTTATCGCGCCTGATATGTGGCAGATTCCTTTGGCATTCGACCAGCCTGTCGATCAATGCAGGGCCATGGGTGGACTGCGGGTAGCGGCTGGCCAACAAATGCCGGGCCTGCACCTGGGCAGCAAACCATTGAGGCTTGTCTTGATAAAGCCGCACGGCGTTGTCGGCGAACTCGCGCGCCGTACGGGTTACGGCACCGGGCCAGGGCTCTTCACCGTGCATGGCTTCCGCGCCGACCGGCGTGGTGACATTGGGCGTGCCGCAGAGCATCGCATCGACGATCTTGCCTTTGATTCCCGCACCGAAGCGCAGCGGTGCCAGGCACACCCGCGTCTTCGACATCACGTGCAAGGCATCTTCCGCCCAGTTCATCACATGAAAGCCCTGGGCCGCGTTGTGCAGGGCGGTGGCCTTGGGCGGGGTGTACGCGCCGTAGATGTGTAGCTGCGCATCAGGCAGTTGCGCACGAATCAGCGGCCAGATCGCGGTTTTCAACCAGAGCACCGCATCCCAGTTGGGCGCATGGCGAAAATTGCCGATGTGCAGAAAATGCGCGCGATCTTCGTACTCTACTGGCGCGCTGGTCGGCAGATCGACCATCAATGGGCACCAGTGCAACAGGTTACGCGGGATCCTGAACTGCTCGACCAGCAATTCGATTTCCACCTCGGAAACCATCAGCGTCAAATCACAACGATAAAACGAGGCAATTTCGCGTTTCGCCAGATCGGTATTGGCCATGTGTTCAAATTCTTCACGCGACGCCGGGGCGAACAGGTCGCTGAAGTCATTGTTGTCCTCACTGGCCTTCAAGCGCTCCTTGAGGCGTTGATGCCGACCCTGCCTGAGGCTTTGCAAGTCGCAACTTTCGAGCACGCGCAAGGCATCGGGACAATGTTTCTCGACCCGCCAGCCGAACTGCTCTTCCATCATGAATTGATCGAACAACACGATGTCCGGTGCCAGTTCGCTGATGAAGGCGTCGAAACTGCTGTTGTTCAGCTCGATAGGTACTTCGCGTATGCCCAACGCCGTCAGGTCCGCGCGTTGCTCGCCATAGCTGGCCGGACTGCTGAACGTGATGTCCCAGCCTTGTTGCAGGAAAACCTCGAGTATTTGCATGACATGCCCGCTGGCCGCGGAAGAGCGGGGCTCGGGCCAGACGTAACCAATGACCAGGACTTTGGTTGCGCGGGGCTGATTCATGTACGGGAATTCCTTGAAGCGGAGACAGGGCAGGTATAAAAAACGCGCATTAAACCACAGCCGGGCGCGGGGTCACCCCAGGAGGCTTGTGACCTTGTCCCGCAACTGATCGATGGAGAACGGTTTGCCGATCACGTGCATGCCTTGAGGCACTTCGATGCTTTCGGCATACCCGCTGGCAAACAGGATCGGCAAGGCTGGATGCAAGGCACGTGCTGTTTTGGCCAGTTCGCGACCGTCCATGTTCGGCAGGCCCACATCGGTCATCATCAGATCAATGTGCTGGTTCGAGTCCCTGAGCATCTCCAGCGCCTGTTCGCTGCCATCGGCTTCCAGCACCTTGAATTGCAGTTCTTCCAGTACGTCGACGATCAGCATGCGCACAATGGCATCGTCTTCGACGACGAGGATAATGGGCGCGTTGGCGGAGGACATAATGGCTTTCCTGAAAAATGATGGGTTTTCGGGGGAGTGAAATCACCGGCCTCTTGCATGAGTAAGTGGCGGATCCCGACAAGTTCCCGGCATCGTGAAAAAGAATGGCGGTGCAGGTCACGCAAGGATAACCCGTGCATCTGAACGGGAGCAGTGGAATGTAGGACCTTGCTCAAAAACATGTCAGAAAATTGGATCGATGTGCCAGATTTGGGGCAAACTCCTTGCATTCTGACAGTTCGACAAGGCCTGCCCCATGCCCTCAGCGTCCTCGGTTGATGAACAACGATTTCGTAAACTCCTGAGTCGCAACATCAGCCTGCCATTGGGGCTGGGCCTCATCAGCGCGGTGTTTTTCGTTTCGCTGATCACCTATCTGCTGTCGACGATCAAGTGGGTGGAACACACCGACCGGGTAATCAATAACGCCAATGAAGCGGTCAAGCTGACCGTGGACCTGGAAACCGGGATGCGCGGTTTCCTGCTCAGTGGCGACGAACATTTCCTCGATCCCTACGAAACCGCCAAGCCGCGAATTGCCGTGGCCCTCAACACCTTGCTCGAACTGACCGCCGATAATCCGGTGCAAGCCGACCGCCTGCTGCGGTTGCAGGCATTGCAGATGGAATGGGCCAGCTATGCGCAATCGTTGATCGATTTGCAGCGCAGCGGCGGTGACTATCGCGCCGTGGTCAAGGCCGGACGCGGCAAACGCCTGACCGATGAAATTCGCAAGCAATTCGAGGACGTGATCGACACCGAACAACAGTTGCGCACCGCTCGCAATGAAGACGTGCGGCGGAGCACGGTCTGGAGCATCAGCCTCTACCTGTTGTTCATTGCCGGCGTCAGCGGTTTGCTGGCGTATGTCGGGCGCCGCGATCTGCTCAATCTTTCGCAAAGCTACAGCATCAATCTCGCTGCCCAACAAGCCAGCGCCCACCGCCTGGAGCAGCAGGCCTGGCTGCGCAACGGCCAGACCGAGCTCGCGGAGCAGGTGCTGGGGCAATTGAGCCTGAACCTGCTGGGACGCAACATCCTGCAATTTTGCGCGCAGTACCTGGGCACCGCCGTGGGGGCGATTTATGTCCGGGAAGATCATGGAGGCCTCAAACGCATTGCCTCCTATGGCTTCTCCCGTGAACAGGAAGCCCTTGGACAACAGATTTGCAGCGACGAAGGCATTGTCGGCCAGGTGGCGCAACAGGCGCGGCTGATTCGCCTCGACGAGGTGCCGGGCGATTATTTCAAGGTCAGCTCCGGCCTCGGCGAAGGTTTGCCGCGCAGCGTGCTGGTGGTGCCGACCAGTGACGACGACCGGGTCAATGGCGTGATCGAGCTGGGCTTTCTGCGCCCGCTGAGTGACCGCGACACCGAACTGCTGGAGCTGATATCCAGCAACATAGGCACCTCCATCGAGGCGGCGCGCTATCGTCAGCGTCTGCAGGACGTGCTGGCCGAAACCCAACAGCTCAACGAAGAACTGCAAGTGCAGCAAGAAGAGCTCAAGACCGCCAACGAAGAACTCGAAGAGCAGTCGCAGATTCTCAAGGAGTCGCAAGCGCACCTGGAAACCCAGCAGGTGGAGCTTGAGCAAACCAATGAACAACTCGCCGAGCAGGCGCAGGTGCTGGCCGATCAGCGTGATGCCATGGACTTGAAGAACACCGAGCTCAACCAGGCGCAGATTCAGCTTGAGGAGCGTGCGGTCGAGTTGCAGCGCTCAAGCAAGTACAAGTCCGAATTCCTCGCCAACATGTCCCACGAGCTGCGCACTCCGCTGAACAGCTCATTGATCCTGGCCAGGCTGTTGGCGGAAAACCCGGAGCAAAACCTCAGCGCCGAGCAGGTCAAGTTCGCCGAGTCGATCTACTCCGCCGGCAATGACTTGCTCCACCTGATCAACGACATTCTGGATATTTCCAAAGTCGAGGCCGGGAAACTGGAAATCCGTCCAGAGAACACCAGCGTGGCGCGCCTGGTGGATGGCCTGCATGGCCTGTTCCAGCCACTGGCCATGGACAAGCAGCTGGATTTCCAGGTGGATATGCAGGAGGGGGCGCCGCAGATGCTGTTCACCGACCACCAGCGTCTGGAGCAAGTCCTCAAGAACCTGCTGTCCAACGCGCTGAAATTCACGGAAAGCGGCAGCGTCAGCCTGTCCGTCGCCCCTGTGTTGAACGACGGCATCGCGTTCAGCGTCCTTGATTCCGGGATTGGCATTGCGCCAGACCAGCACGAAAGCATCTTCGAAGCGTTCCGTCAGGCCGATGGCACCACCAATCGGCGTTATGGCGGCACCGGGCTGGGTTTGTCGATCTCCCGTGATCTGGCGGCCTTGCTCGGCGGCTCCATCAGTGTGACCAGCACGCCGGGGCAGGGCAGTGTGTTTACCCTGGTCTTGCCGCAGCAATACGTAGAACCTGGTGAAGTGCCTGTTGAACCGATGCGAGCCGCTCCTGCGGCGACTGCGCCGAGTGTATTGCCGCCCACTTTGTCGCCACTGATAGCCGACGTCGACATTCCGCGTTTCGACGACGATCGCAACAACGGTCCGTTCAGCAGCCGCTGCATTCTGGTGGTGGAAGATGAAGCGAACTTTGCGCACATCCTCTACGACCTTGCCCATGAACTGGGTTATCAGTGCCTGGTGGCCCATGGCGCCGACGAAGGCTACGACCTGGCCAGGACATTCATCCCCGATGCGATCCTGCTGGACATGCGCCTGCCGGATCATTCCGGCCTGACCGTGCTGCAACGCCTGAAGGAGCACGCCGAAACCCGGCATATCCCGGTGCATGTGATTTCGGTCGAAGACCGCATCGAAGCGGCGATGCACATGGGCGCCATTGGCTATGCGGTCAAACCGACCACCCGCGAAGAACTCAAGGATGTGTTTGCCCGGCTTGAGGCCAAGCTGACCCAGAAGGTCAAGCGCGTGCTGCTGGTCGAGGACGACGCCTTGCAGCGCGACAGCATTGCCCGCCTGATCGGCGACGATGACATCGAGATCACCGCCGTTGGCCTGGCACAGGAGGCATTGGACCTGCTGCGCACGTCGGTCTTCGATTGCATGATCATCGATCTGAAACTGCCGGACATGCTCGGCAATGACTTGCTCAAGCGCATGTCCACCGAAGACATCTGCTCCTTTCCGCCCGTCATCGTCTATACCGGGCGCAACCTGACCCGCAATGAAGAGGCCGAGCTGCGCAAGTATTCGCGTTCGATCATCATCAAGGGGGCACGCTCTCCGGAGCGGCTGCTGGACGAGGTGACGCTTTTTCTGCACAAAATCGAATCTCGGTTGTCCCATGAGCGGCAGAAGATGCTCAAGGTCGCCCGCAGCCGCGACAAGGTCTTCGAAGGCCGCAAGGTGCTGCTGGTGGATGACGATGTGCGCAACATTTTCGCCCTCACCAGCGCGCTGGAGCAAAAGGGCGCAGTCGTGGTCATTGGCCGAAACGGCCTTGAGGCGATTGAACGATTGAATGAAGTGGAGGACATCGATCTGGTGTTGATGGACGTGATGATGCCGCAGATGGATGGTTTTGAAGCCACCGTTGAAATCCGCAAGGACCCGCGCTGGCGCAAGTTGCCGATCATCGCGGTGACCGCCAAGGCCATGAAGGACGACCAGGAGCACTGCCTGCAGGCCGGCGCCAACGATTACCTGGCCAAGCCCATCGACCTGGATCGCCTGTTTTCGCTTATTCGTGTGTGGTTGCCGAAGATGGAACGTATCTAGTGGAGCGAGACAGCGAAATCGAATTGCGCTTGTTGATCGAGGCGATCTACCTCAAGTACAGCTACGATTTTCGTGATTATTCCGGCGCTTCGATCAAGCGTCGGATCAACCATGCGTTGAGTCAGTTCGAGTGCAATAGCATCTCGGCGCTGCAGGAAAAGGTCCTGCACGATCCGACGGCCTTCATGCAATTGCTGCAATTGCTGACCATTCCGGTCAGCGAGATGTTTCGCGACCCTTCGCACTTCCTGGCCATCCGCAAGGAAGTGGTACCGCTGCTGCGAACCTACCCCTCGATCAAGATCTGGATCGCCGGATGCAGCACCGGTGAAGAGGCGTATTCGATGGCCATTCTGTTGCGCGAAGAGGGCCTGCTCGAGCGCACGAATATCTACGCCACCGACATCAATCCGCGCTCCCTGGAAAAAGCCAGGCAAGGGATTTTCTCGATGGAGAATGTCCGCGCCTACACTGCTAATTATCAGCAGGCCGGTGGCCAGTGTTCGTTTGCCGACTACTATACGGCGGCCTATGGGTACGCGATTTTCGACAAGACACTGCGCGAGAACGTGACCTTCGCCGATCACAGCCTGGCGACGGACAGCGTGTTTTCAGAAACTCAATTAATCTCATGTCGTAACGTACTGATTTACTTTAACAAAAAACTTCAAAATCGGGCATTCGGACTGTTTCATGAATCCCTCTGCCATCGTGGTTTTCTGGTGTTGGGCAGTAAGGAAACTCCGAATTTTTCAGCCTTCGGCAGTCAGTTCGAGCCGCTGGTCAAACAAGAACGGATCTACCGAAAATCATGAGCAGTGCAACGAACCTTACAGTTATCGAAGCGATCGTGATCGGTGCCTCGTACGCGGCATCGGCCACCTGCTTGTCGAGCTGGAACCAATCGCATGCTGAGTAATATCCCGGCCAAACTGCTGATCGTCGACGATCTGCCGGAGAATCTGCTGGCGCTCGAAGCGCTGATCAAGGGTGAGGACCGGGTCGTGTACAAGGCGTTGTCCGCCGACGAAGCCTTGTCACTGCTGTTGCAACACGAATTCGCCATGGCCATCCTCGATGTGCAGATGCCTGGCATGAATGGCTTCGAGCTGGCCGAGCTGATGCGTGGCACGGAAAAAACCAGGAGCATCCCGATCGTTTTCGTCAGCGCCGCCGGGCGTGAACGGAATTACGCGTTCAAGGGTTATGAAAGCGGTGCCGTGGACTTCCTGCACAAACCGCTGGACATCCACGCGGTCAAGAGCAAGGTCAATGTGTTCGTCGACCTGTATCGCCAGAGCAAGGCGATGAAGGAACAAGTGCTGGCCCTGGAGCAGAGCCGCCGTGAGCAGGAGGCATTGCTCGAGCAACTGCAAAACACCCGGCTGGAACTGGAACAGGCGGTGCGCATGCGCGATGACTTCATGTCCATCGTCGCCCATGAAGTGCGCACGCCGCTCAACGGCCTGATCCTTGAAACCCAGCTGCGCAAGATGCACCTGGCCCGGGACAACGCCGCTGCCTTTACCCTGGACAAGATGCACGCGATGGTCGACCGCGACGAGCGGCAGATCAAAAGCCTCATTCGCTTGATCGAAGACATGCTCGATGTTTCGCGCATTCGTACCGGAAAGTTGTCGATCCGGCCGACACGGTTCGACCTTTCGACGTTGGTTCGCCACCTGTTGCATAGCTTTTCCCAGCAAATCGACGCCGCCGAGGCGTCGGTCACACTGGCTGCCGAGCAGCCGGTGATCGGAAACTGGGATGAATTTCGTATTGAACAGGTCATTTCCAACCTGTTGACCAACGCCTTGCGCTATGGGGCCAAGAGCCCGGTCTCGGTGAAGGTCTACAGTGAAGGGAGCACGGCGCTGGTGGAGGTGCAGGACCAGGGGATCGGCATCAGCGAGGAAAACCAGCAGCGGATTTTCCAGCCGTTCGAACGGGTATCGGCCAGGCACGCCGTCGCCGGGCTGGGCCTGGGATTGTTTATTTCAGAACAGATTGTTACCGCCCATGGCGGTACTATTACGGTCCAGAGCAGGATTGGCGAAGGCGCCTTGTTTCGCGTTTGTCTGCCGCTGCAGGAAAACAGCCAGCTAAACGCAACCTCTGATCGACCCCACGGTCGTATCAGCAGCAAATGACCGAACAAAGGCTTCCCATGAGCGAAGATGCACAAGATGTAGTACTCGTCGTCGAGGACGACCCCTCGATTTTGATGGTGCTGTCCGCTTATCTGTCGGGTGAGGGTTACCGCGTATTGCAGGCCGAAAACGGCGAACAGGCTTTTGAGATCCTGGCGAGCAAACCGCACCTGGACATGATGATCACCGACTTCCGCCTGCCCGGTGGCATCTCCGGCGTGCAGATCGCCGAGCCCGCCGTGAAGCTGCGACCGGAACTCAAGGTGATCTTCATCAGCGGCTATGCCCAGGAAATCCGCGAGACCGACAGCCCGATCACGCGCAAGGCGCCGATCCTGGACAAACCGTTCGATCTGGATAAGTTGCAGGAACTGATGCAGGACATGCTTTCGTAAGCATTGTGATCATCTGCAGGCCCGGATCGAGGAGCCCGCCACGCAGCGCCCCAACGGGCTGCCTGTTCACTTGACCCTTGGCCGGGACGACGGTTCAACGAAATTCCGGTCGGGGTCAAAGCCCTTGTTGCAACGCCGGATCATCGGGGTTCATCTGTTCGAGTTGGGCCAACAGGATCTGCACGTTTTGCAGCTGCCCGCTTTCCTTCCAGTAATTGATCAGCAGCACCCGGGCCTTGCGATCGTTCGGATGGCGCTGAACGATTTCCTGCAACTGTTTCTGTGCTGCTTCCAGTTCCTGCTCAACATGCAACGTCGTGGCCAGGTCGTAGCGGTAATCCCGGTTGTTCGGCTCAAGTTCAACGGCTTTGGACAGGCCGAGGAGGGCGAATTCGCTTTGGTAGTGATGCAGCAACCAGAGCCCCAGGGCATGTTGCAGGTAGGCCGAATCAGGTTGCGCCTGGAGTTGCCTGGCCAACAGTTGCCGGGCAGCGTCGTTCTGGCCCTGTTTATCCAGCACTTCGATTTGCAGCACCAGCGCCGGCAGGTTGTCCGGCGCCAGGCGCAGGGTGTTGTCCAGCGCCTGCTGCGCTTCCTTGAGTTCGGCGTTGTGCAGGTGCAGGCGGGCCAGTTGGTATTGGTTTTCGGCGCTTTGCGGCTCGCTCTTGAGCACTTGCTCCCAGGCATCGATGGCTTGCTCCAGCGGCCCGAAATACAAACCGAGATCATCCGGGGACAAACCCAGCAGCGCGTTGATGGCGGCCAGCCGGACGCTTTGTTCGCTGTCATCGAGCAATGGCCCCAGCAATAAACTGCGCTGGCCGCTCGGTACCAGGCCGCTGATGCTCTTGATCGCGGCGATACGCACCTCGGGCGACTCGTTCTGCAAGTCGGCATCCGCCAGTTTCAGGGCCACAGAGCTTGGATAATTGGGCAACTCGGCATGCAACCAGACACGGCGCTTGGGGGACAGGTCCGGACGACCCAACTGCTGATAGAGCACCCGCGCAGCACCCGGTTGACCGGCCCGGGCAGCCGCCAGCGCTTCGCTGTAGCCATGCTGGATGGCTTCGGGAACCACCGGGGTGGTATCGCGCAGGGAAAACCACGCAAGGCCGATGACGAACAAGGCGAAGAGGCTGATAAACAGGTAGCGGCGGGACTTGGGCATGCAGGAATCCGGAAGCTGGCGAGCTTTTGCAAAGGCGCCAGCTTCGGTCAGGCCAGGCTTTGAGTCAAACCTTGACGACGTTCACTAACGATTCAAACCGTTGAAAAGCCCTTCAGCCGACAATCAATGAGCCTGAAAACTGTGCCGGCAGCAAAACCTCTCAAGGCACCGCCGCAGTGACTACGCTTGCTGGAGGTGTCTCGACGGGTGTTCCCATGCAAGCGTTGTTGCAGTACTTCAAGGCCATGCTCAACCCCGGGCCCGGGGTGTTGCTGTTTGCCCTGCGAACCGTCGCGGCCGGGTTGTTGACCCTGTACCTGGCGTTCCTGTTCGATCTGGACCAGCCCAAGTGGTCGATCATGGCCGTGGTCATCATCAGCCAGCCACTGGGCGGCATGGTGCTGGCGCGTAGTTTTGGCCAAGTCATCGGGACCACCATGGGGGCGGTCGTAGCGGTGGCAATCATGGCGATTTTTCCGCAGGCACCGATGCCGTTCATCACCACCCTGGCCCTTTGGCTGGCGCTGTGCACCGCCGGTGGCACGCTCTTGCGCTACACCAGTTCCGGGGCATTCGTGCTCAGTGGCTACACTGCCGTGGTCATCGCGTTGCTGGCGATTCCCGATCAGGACGGCACCTTTTTGCTGGCTGTGACTCGCCTCACCGAAACCTTGCTGGCGGTTGCCTGCGTGTGCGTGGTCAGCCTGCTCACCGCCAGACCGGAAGCCGTGGCCCGTGATTACTTCGCCAAAATCGATCAGATCACCCGGTTGCTGGCCACCCACGCCAGCGCCGTCATCCGCACCGAAGAGAGCGAAGCGGATTTTCACCAGCGGCAAATGCAGCTGCTGGGCCAGATCAGCGGCCTGGAGGGCGTACGCCGGCACATGTACTACGATGCGCCCCGGTTACGCAGTGCCAACGGCCTGGTGCAACTGTTGGGCAACCAATTGGTGTTGTTGACCGCGCGGCTGACCGCCCTGCGTCACCAGCGGCTGCTGTTGACCGAGCGCTGGGAGGGCGAGCTGCCTGAAGAAATTCAACGGTTGCGCGGCGAGGAACTGGCCTTTCTCGATGAGCTGGCGCGGGAGGGGCGATCGCTGTCCAGTGAACAGCGCCATCACTTCACGTCGCTGCAACAGCGCTTTGATGAGCTGGCCTACAGAGCTGAACAATTGACCGAGCCGCTGCCGGCCACCTTGCGCTCGCTGGCCTGGTCGCTGCGCTGGGAGCAGGCACGCATGCTGCAGCAACTTGAGCAGATTCTGGAGTTGAGTGATGCCATCCAGAGCGGGCGACCCGCCAGCAGCGTGTTTCGCGGGCGCGAAAATCCGCTGCATCTGGACTTCACCCTGGCGACCATGAATGCCATCCGGGCCTTTTCCGCGCTGTTGATCGCCGGCCTGATCTGGATCGAAACCGGCTGGGACGGTGCGCGAGCCGGCATGGTGCTGCTGGGTATCCTGTGCTCGCTGATGTCGACGTTTCCCCGGCCGCTGCTGGCCGTTCAAAGCTATGCGCGGGGATTCGTGCTGGCACTGGTGGCCTCGGCGCTCCTTCAGTTCGTGTTTGTTCCGATGATCAGCAATTTCGAGATGCTTGCCTTGCTGCTGGCGCCCTTGCTCTATGCCGTTTCAGTGGGGCTGGCCAGTCCACCCACTACCGGTACCGGCATGGGCTTGGGGCTCACGACTTTTCTGTTGCTCGGACCGTTGAACGTGGGGATCGGTCAAAACACCGCGACCCAGTGGTTCGAATTTGCCGGGGCTTATACCTGCGCGACCGTGCTCGCATTGAGCGTGTACGCGCTGGTCTTTCCGTTCATGCCGGATTTGCGCATGCGCCGGCTGCATAAAGAGAACTGCGAGCAGGTGTATGCCCTGCTGAAAACCTCGGCGACCGATGAACAGCAGTTTGCTTTCGAGAGCCGCATGGTCGATCGCCTGACCATGATGCTGGGGCTGCTGCCAGCGACCCAGGAGCCACAATCGCGTGAGCGGTTTCAAACCAGCCTGGGCTGCATGGCACTGGGTATTGCCTTGAATCAGCTCAGGCAGCAGGGGCAGAACAACGCACTGTTGAGTGCGGATCTGCAAAGTCGCCTGTTTTCGACCGTCCGGGACACCGGAAGGCTGGTTGCCGGCCGGCCCGGGGTCGAGGTGGCGCAGGTACTCGACAACCTGCGCACCCTGGGCGATGAACTGGATGCCCTGCACACCGATGTTCATGAACGCTTGTGGTCGGTGTTCCGGATGCGTGTGGCGCTATTGATCGTGGTGTCGTTCGTCGAGCGGTATCGCGGCTATTTTCAACCCGCTGGCCTTGAAGGAGACCCTGTCCTTGCCCATTGATCTGGAAGTGGGTGGTGCCTATCTGCCCCCGATTGCTCAGGCGCTGCTGTTGGGCCTGCCGATTTTCCTCTTGCTGGACTGGACGTTGCGGCGTCTCGGTGTGCTGCAGTTTGTCTGGCATGAGGCATTGTTCGAAGGCGCGTTGTACGTTTGTGTCTGCGCCACATTGATACTGGTGATGGGAGCCTGATGCCTTGAAGAACATCCTTTCCCGACTCACGACGGTAGCGGTGGTGCTTCTGGCCCTTATCCTGGGCTGGTTCGCCTGGGAACATTACACCCGCGCGCCCTGGACGCGGGATGCCCGGGTGCGTGCTGATGTGGTGACCTTGTCCGCCGATGTTTCCGGGCGAATCGTCAGCCTGGCTGTGCAGGACAACCAACACGTGAACAAAGGCCAGGCGCTGCTGGAGATCGATCCGGCGCGGTACACACTGGCGGTGGAGCATGCCAAACGTGCCGTTGAGGTGTCGAGAGCCTCGCTCGGCCAGGCCCAGGCGAACATTACCGCCAGCGAAGCCTTGCTCAAGCAACGTCAGAGCGAGGAGCTACGGCGGCGCACGCTCAAGGATCGTTCGGCGATTTCCGGGGAAGAGTGGGAAAAGGCCAGCACCGATGTGTCGGTGGCCCAGGCTGACTTGCTGCGTAACCAGGCCAACCTGGTGTTGGCCCAGGCCAACGTGCAACTGGCCATCGCGGCACTGACCCAGTCCGAGCTCGACTTGCAGCGTACCCATGTCGTCTCCCCGGTGACCGGCTACGTCACCAATCTGCTGACCCGGGAGGGCGACTACGCCTCGGCTGGCGGCCCGTTGCTGGCACTGGTGGACAGCGATTCGTTCTACGTCAGTGGTTACTTTGAAGAAACCAAGCTGCCGCGGATCGGGGAGGGCGACCGGGTGAAGATCGAGTTGATGAGTGGCGAAACGTTCGGCGGCAAAGTGCAGAGCATTGCCTTTGCCATTGCCGACCGGGAAAACCTGCCGGGCGGACGACTGCTGGCCAACATCAACCCCAGTTACACCTGGGTCAAACTGGCACAGCGGGTGCCGGTGCGGATCGAGATCGATGCCGACTATGCCGGTAAAAACAACCTGAGAGCAGGGACCACGGCTACCGTGACCGTACAGGAAACCCAAAAACCTGCAGATCACCGCTAACCCCTGTAGGAGCCGGCTTGCCGGCGAAGGGGACCTTGAACTCTCTATCGATCTTGAAGCTGTCTTCGCTGGCAAGCCAGCTCCTACAGGGGCTGGGTAAGTTTTGGACAAAAAA
>NZ_AKJJ01000139.1:0-77550 GCF_000282395.1 Pseudomonas sp. GM55
CCGATCATGTCGGAGCAAAAGGTTTGGCTGCTGACGGCGCCGATCACGTGGGTAAATATCAAGTGGCTTCCAAAGAAACTAAGATTCGGGTCGGTGGTATTGGCTCCGATGCGGTGGCTTCACTTAGGTAGCTGGTCAATCTATAGGAGTAGTAGTGAATCCTATGGATCTATATCTCTAAAGGTCGCGCTGGAAATGGCAGTTAGCTGCCATCTCCTCCGCAGATCCGTGCGGAACTATCGCATACGGCTCCTCGCCTTAGTGACGCGAAGCGTTCCCCTGAGTAAGGATGTGCACTTCTGGTTTTGGGGGCTTTCTTGCCTTCATAGGCGGCATGCCGGAGACCGAAACCGCCAAGACGCATGAGGTTTTCCGTCGCCGCGTGATAATTGGAATACTCCCCCTCCCACCTGCGATGCTGTACAGCCCAACGGAAAACCTCGATCAGCTGGGCCGTCGAAGCGTTAACGGGATAATCCGTCTTGGCTAGGTGTGGTACTCATTGCGTCAGGAAATGCAGGGGCTGCCATTGCGTCAACTCAACTACACTGCCGTCCGTGCAAAGTGCGTCCCACGGAGGAGTGGAACTATAGATAAAATCCTGAGCGCGAGTTAGGAAACGATAATATTTTGCAAAATCAAATTAAACCCAGACTGATCAACCACCTTGTCGCTAAGTGCCCAGGAAACAAAACTGCTGCCTTCAAGCAAGCTCAAGATCGCTCTTGAAACCTCTTTCGGGTTGAGATCTGCCTTAATAACTTTTTGGGATTGACCTATGACTAGATTACTTTCTAACCAAGAAATATGAATCTCAAAAAACTTCTTAGTCAACTCCTTAAGGCTTTCTGGCAGCGCAGACAGCTCAGCTGCAAGCGCACCGCAAAGTGGCAACATGCCGTTATCCGAGCTATCGACAAAAAGCTCGGCAAATGCTTTTAGCCGACCTACTACATCATGACTCTCTTCGTTTATTGACTCTAAATTCTTGGAAAATCTGAATAGGTAACTCTCAATAACAGCGATTCCGAGCCCTTCCTTTGTAGGGAAGTGATGATGAATGCTCGCCTTTTTTATGCCAATTTCATCAGCCAGATCGGCATAGCTAAATGCAGCGTAGCCTTTGGTGCGCAGCAATAACTCGGCGGTGGTTAAAAGGTCGGAACGCGTACTCATAAAGCTTACCTAGAGTTTTTAATGAATGCATATTAGCTGTCTTAAGGCAACAGTTCAACTCTAGAGATGAGAGGACGCTGTAAAACGACCTCTCATCTCTATTAAGCTAGGCCCCTACGTGGCTAGGATCGCTTTTAATTTCTTCCGAACCTTTAGCTTTGGAACGGACGGCCTTCGACCAACCCAGCATCAGTGCACCGGCGACTAACGGTATAGAAAGAACGGTGTAAGTTCCGTTGGGATAATCGAACGCCAAGAGAACCAATACCACAAGCAAGAAAACAAGAGTTAGCCAAGAGGTGAACGGCGCTCCAGGCATTCTAAATGAGACCATTTCGACCTCACCTCTTTTTACAGCACGACGGTAATTTATTTGCGATAAAACAATGAATGCCCAAGTCGAAAGAATCCCCAGCGATACTAAGTTCAGTAAGAGCTCAAATAATTGCGCGGGGATCAAGAAATTCAGTACAACACCAAATACGTTAATCCCCATGGTGACCAAGATCCCCATATAGGGTACCCCTTGACTACTCATGCGTTTAAACATTTTTGGCGCTGACCCACCCATCGCAAGTGACCTCAACACGCGCCCAGTGGCGTATAAACCTGAATTGAGACTTGAGAGCGCCGCTGTCATTACAACAATGTTCATTACGGAGCCAATGCCAGGTACACCAAGTGCTTCAAAAAAAGTTACAAAAGGACTGACGTTAGCGCTATAGGCTGTCCAAGGGAGCACAGTAACAAGCAGAAATACGGAGCCCACGTAAAACAAACTTATTCTCCAGATCACCCCATTAATGGCTTTGGGAATAACTTTTCTTGCATCCGCCGTCTCGCCAGCAGCAGTCCCCACCAACTCTATGCTCGCATAAGCAAAGATGACGCCTTGCACGATGATGATTGCTGGCAAAAGCCCATGAGGAAATATCCCCCCGTTATCCGTGATCAAATGCAAGCCAGGAATATGTCCTGCCACCTCATGCCCAGTAGCAAAAAAGAACGACCCGATCACCAAAAAAATACTGATAGCGGCGACCTTTATCACCGCGAACCAGAACTCCATTTCACCAAACCATTTGACACCGACCATGTTCATCAATGTCACTACACCCAAAGCACTTAGCGCGAATACCCACTGAGGGACATCCGAAAATATACTCCAATACTTCATATAAATAGCAATGGCGGTTATATCAACAACACCTGTTAACGCCCAAACTACAAAATACATCCATCCTGCAACGAAAGAGGCACGCTCACCCATAAACTCCCTGGTGTAAGATACAAAACTTCCACTGCTTGGACGGTGCATCACTAGCTCACCCAGTGCCCTCAAAATGAAAAAGGCAAATATCCCACAAACCAAATAAATCACCGCAAGTGCAGGCCCCGCGATTTGCAGTCTGGCCCCAGCCCCCAGGAACAGACCTGTACCGATGGCTCCACCTAGCGCCATCATTTGTACATGACGTTTCTTTAAATGCTTTGAATATCCGCTTTCATGAGAATCAAGCCAGTTCGATCTATCTTTTAGTTCGCTGCCACACTGAACTGTTGAGAGAGATTGTATTTTTTGTTTTTTCATGTTTCACCCAAGCGATTAATTTGCAGTTTTTGTTCTTATCCCTTGCAAACTTAACTTTCTTCTTCCCATTCCAAACGGGAAGTGCGAGAGAAGCCTTGAGCTCCCATGTCGTCAAAGACTCTAAACCTCTCCCACCCAATGCCACAACACGCTCAGATCATCGCTTTTCGGTCGACCAGGTAGCGAAATCCCAAGACACAAAAAACCTACCATTCACATGGTAGCCATGCAAACTCTATTTTTTAAATATTTTTAATGTCTTGTTTTTTAAAGAGTTTTACCTA
Organism: Pseudomonas sp. GM55; assembly: GCF_000282395.1. Lineage (NCBI taxonomy): Bacteria > Pseudomonadati > Pseudomonadota > Gammaproteobacteria > Pseudomonadales > Pseudomonadaceae > Pseudomonas > Pseudomonas sp. GM55. The sequence goes on from NZ_AKJJ01000139.1 coordinate 3,052, forward strand.
CATGCCAACCTTGTGGTAGACATTTAATGAAAATGGCATTTTAATCTTGAACCTGCGGTAACTAGTGCGTAGCCAAATCTCACCAAACGCTAGAATTGGAAGCCGGTATGAAAAAATATAAAAACGTGCAAACCCTACTCGCCCACGCCTCTATCGAGCCTGATCAACATCATGGCTTCGTTAATACACCGGTTTACCGGGGTTCCACTGTGGCGTTCCCTACGTGTGAGTCGATGCGTGAGGGCCGCCAAAAATATACGTATGGCCGGTGGAACAACCCCTCGACGGAAGCATTGACTCAGGCCCTCCAGCAGCTGGAGGGAGCGGAAGGCACGGTTCTTTGCCCCTCGGGGCTCTCGGCATGTACGACTGCCATACTGTCGGTGGTGGGAGCTGGGGATCACCTGCTCATTGCCGACAACGTGTATTCGCCGATAAGGGCTTTTTGTGAGCAGGTGGGTCAACGCCTTGGAATCGAGGTCACGTTTTACGACCCGACAATAGGTGCCGGCATCGTAGATTTCCTCAAACCAAACACTAAAGCCATCTATACCGAATCTCCTGGCTCCTTGACTCTGGAATTACAAGACATCCCTGCGATAGCCAAGGTTGCCCATGAACATGACATCCTGGTTATTACAGACAACACTTGGGGTACCCCGCTTTACTTTCCATCACTGGAACTTGGTGTCGATCTATCCATCATGGCTGCCACGAAATATATCGTCGGTCACTCAGATGCCGTTCTTGGTACCGTATCAGCCTCCAAGCGTGCGTGGGATAGCCTCAAGCGATTCCATTTCAACATGGGATTGTTTGCGAGTCCGGATGACGTGACGCTGGCGCTCCGAGGGATGAGGACGCTAGATGTGCGACTGGAACGTCATTACAAAAACGCGACGACTGTCGCCAAGTGGCTGGAGACACGCGAGGAAGTGGAAGCAGTTTATTATCCTGCATTAGAGTCTCACCCTCAGCACCAATTATGGAAAAGGGATTTTAAAGGAGCATCAGGTTTACTGTCCTTCGTGACAAAACCTTCCACGCAAGCAGCGGCAGATGCACTCTTGGATAGCCTATCGTTGTTTTCAATTGGCTACTCTTGGGGCGGTTTTGAAAGCTTGGCGATGATCGCAGATCCTAAACCCGTTAGAAGTGCGACGTCCTGGGAAATTGATGGGCACCTTGTGCGGCTGCATATTGGTCTTGAAGACCCATCTGATCTGATCGAAGACCTCGAACAAGGCTTTGCGAAATTCAACATGTTACGCGGCTAATCTTCAAGCTAATTATATGCACAGCCCTTAATTGGGCTGTGCTTTCTTGTCCGCCCGAATGCTTTATCTCAAGATCAACACCTTCAACACTGCTCGCCGATAAGACTCATCTATTTCCCTTCTAAAACCTGAATCCGACGATAAAGCGTTCGTTCACTAATCCCCAGTTCTTTGGCTAAATCTGCTCGCGACCCCTCGAACCCATTAAGTACCTGGGCAAGGTTTTTTAGGGACTTGCTATTTCTATTTGTAGTTTTGTACTGGGAGACGTAGCCAGTTACATTCGTAGGCAAATCTCTTTCCCGTACAATCCCATCGTCACTGAACAGACGCGCCCGTTCAAGAATATTTTTTAGCTCCCTGACATTCCCCGGAAATGAATACAGCATAAGGCGCTTCAATGCTTCCTCGTCAATTTCAGCCCGACTGCCAGGTGCAATTCGTTTTAGATGACTTTCTATAAGCAGCGGCAAATCGTCTAAACGCTCTCTCAATGGCGGAAGCGTTATAGGAAAAGCACTGATTCTGTAGTAGAGGTCTTCGCGAAAAGTGCCAAGTTCAACCATATCCTTTAAAGGTTTATGAGTTGCAACAACGAGACGGAAATCGGAATGGATCGTCCGTAAACTACCAACAGGTCTAAAACTGCCAGACTCAATTAGACGCAACAATTTGACTTGCATGGAGAGAGGTACATCGCCTATTTCGTCCAGAAAAAGCGTACCGCCATGCGCAGCCTCTGCAAGCCCAATTTTCTTACTGAGCGCGCCTGTGAATGCTCCTTTTTCATGGCCAAATAATTCACTCTCGAACAGTGACTCTGAAAGGCCGGTGCAGTCGACTACAACCAGAGGTGCCTTTGAGCGCGGACTACCCATATGGAGCGCCCTAGCGAACAGCTCTTTACCGGTTCCCGACTCACCCTGCAAAAGAACGGGAATCGGGGAAGGCGCCGCTCGCTGCAGCGCGCTCAACGCTTGTTTAAAAGACGGCGACACGCCCACTAGCCCCTGCTTTTGCGGCTGCGCAGACGCTATGTCTACGGTGATCAATCTTTCAACGTAAGCAACTACCTGGCCCTGGCGATCCAAAATGGGACGAAGCTCAACATCAACGTGTTCTGGCCCCCGGGGAGTGTGGTGAATATGCAGCACCCTTTCCGCAGCATGGCTATTAAACGCCTTGCGCATTGGACAAAGCTCACCCGCCTGATCGCAGGGAACGGCATAGCCATGCGAAACCTTGAAGCATTTGGAGCCAACGTGCGGTTTTCCCTCAACACCAAAATGCCTTTGATAGGCCTTGTTGGAGGCGATGACGTTGTACTCGACATCCAGGACGATGGTGGGTCTATCGTCATGCTCAAGGTAAGAAATCAACGCTTGAACATCTACATTGCTCGTAGCGATTAGCCCACTACTCATAATCTTCTCCCGAACACGTATGTTTCCTACTGCCAAATACTGCCAAATACTGCCACAGACTGCCAGTTAACTGCCAAAAATAATGGCAGACACGGATACCTCGCCCTGGAAACTCAGGAAACACGCTGTTTAGAGCGTTCAATGGAAAGATCAACACTGGCATGGATCTTGAGACTGCTGACATAGCAGCTATTCAGGAGCTATCTAATGTATTTCGGCGAAAAAATATTGGTCGAAGAATTCTTTGACGAAGCGACATCGACGTTCAGCTATCTGTTGCTTGACCGCTCTACCATGCAGTGTGCGCTTATCGATAGCGTGCTTGACTACGATCCGAAATCGGGCCGCACAAAAACTGAATCAGCCGACAGAATCGTTGCACGCGTGACGGAACTGGGCGCATCCGTCGAATGGATCCTTGAGACACATTTACATGCCGATCATCTGACCGCTGCTCAATATTTGAAACAACGGCTAGGCGGCAAGATTGGCATCGGAAACAGAATAAAAGACGTTCAAAAAGTCTTTAGCCACTTGTTCCATACAGAGGATGAACTTAAAAGCGGTTCCGATCAGTTTGATATTTTGTTTGATGACAACGATACGTTTCATATTGGCAGCTTAACCGCCCAAGCGTTGCATACGCCTGGTCATACACCTGCCTGTATGACCTATCTTATCCAGGATGAACAAGCAGGTCTCGCGTTCGTGGGCGATACATTGTTCATGCCCGATTACGGCACAGCAAGGTGCGACTTCCCTGGAGGGGACGCCAGAACACTCTTTCGGTCAATACATAAGATTTTGGCGCTTCCTGAATCAACCCACATTTTCATGTGCCACGATTATCGTCCGAATGGCCGACCGCTCGCGTTTATCACCAGTGTAAAAGCACAAAAGCATGAAAACATCCATGTCCGCGAAGGTACAAGCGAAGATACGTTTGTGAACATGCGAGAAACACGTGATGCAACTCTCGACATGCCAATGCTGATACTGCCATCCGTCCAAATCAATATGCGTGGCGGCAACATGCCAGAGCCAGAAACGAATGGTATCCGCTATCTGAAAATACCGCTCAACACGCTTTAACGCTTTAACCTTGCGTAGTTATCAACGGAAAATAATATGAATACTTATAAATTAAGTTCGGATTTTTCTATTGCGTCGCAACTGACCGTGGTCGATGTGAAGCAACTGGCTGAGCTCGGGATTCGTACTCTCATCTGCAACAGGCCGGATGGCGAGGCAACCGACCAGCCAACACATGTAACGATCCGCCAAGCAGCTGAAGCAGAAGGCATAACGTTTCACTACCTGCCCACCCAAGCATCGGCCATCGCTGATGAAACGGTAGATTCCTTCGTTGCAATTTTAAAGGAGGCGTCGAGACCTGTGGTTGCCTACTGTAGAACTGGCACCCGGTCAGCGATGCTGTGGGCGCTCTCTGAGGCAGGCAAGCAGAGTCTGTCCGCCATTCTCGAAAAAACCAAAAGCGCACAGGTGGATGTTTCTTCACTTGCACGCAGAATCAGCAATGGCGGACGCACCGTTAACGCCATGGCTACGACTCATCACCAGATCGTCATTGTTGGTGCCGGCTCTGCAGGCATTGCCACCGCAGCCAGCCTGAAGTCACGAGAACCGAATCTGGATATCGCACTAATCGACCCTGCTGACGCGCACTACTATCAACCTGGGTGGACTATGGTCGGCGGAGGCGTCTTCGAGGCTGAATCTACTGTAAGGACTATGGCATCTGTCATGCCTCGAGGTGTGACGTGGATCAAAGCAGCGGTAACTGCTTTCGACCCACAGACCAATGCAGTCGTCCTCGATGGAGGGAGAGTTATTCAGTACGACCAGCTTGTCGTCTGCCCTGGCTTGAAGCTCGATTGGTCGGCTATCAAAGGACTGACTGAGACATTAGGCTCCAATGGCGTAACCTCTAATTATCGCTACGATCTTGCGCCTTACACCTGGAAGCTTGTCCAGGAACTCAAATCAGGCAAGGCCCTCTTTACGCAGCCGCCAATGCCAATCAAGTGTGCGGGTGCGCCTCAGAAAGCGCTCTATCTCTCATGCGATCACTGGTTGAAAAACGATCGCCAGGCGCAGATAAAAACGCAATTTTTTAATTCCGGCGGTGTGCTATTCGGCGTCGCCGACTACGTCCCTGCCCTCATGTCGTACATGGAAAAATATGCGGTCGACTTGAAATTCAGCCACAAGCTGGTTGCCGTGGATGGCCCCAACAAACAGGCGACTTTCGAACGTACCGATAAAGATGGAAACACCCAGACCGTGATTGAGTCGTTTGACCTCCTCCACGTCGTGCCTCCGCAGGTTGCTCCTGACTTTATTCGCTCAAGCCCGCTAGTGGATGAGGCGGGATGGGTCGACGTTGATCCGAAGACCTTGGCTCACCGCAAATTTTCCAATGTTTGGGCGCTAGGAGATGTGGTGAATACCACAAATGCGAAAACCATGGCGGCTGCACGTAAACAAGCGCCGGTCGTAGCGAACAATGTCCTGGTTAACCTAGGGATGAAACAGCATCAAGCTGCGTATAACGGCTATGGCTCCTGCCCTCTTACGGTTGAGCGTGGGAAAGTTGTCTTGGCCGAGTTTCTCTATGGCGGAAAGTTAGCGCCGACGTTTGCTACCTGGTTTGTGGATGGGCGCAAACCCTCTCGTTTGAGCTGGTTTCTTAAAGAGAGAATTCTCCCGTCTTTCTACTGGCACTGCATGCTGAAAGGGCGCGAATGGTTCGCTGACACGGAAGTAAGTCAGGCGGAGCATTAAAATATGGATGAGCACAGTATGCTGGCCGTCGTTCTTGGCGCGGTCATTGGAGGTGTTCTAGCCATGACTGGTGCAGGCGGGGGAATCCTCGCCATTCCTGTATTGGTTTTCGGTCTAGGTTTATCAATGACCCAAGCAGCCCCTGTCGGGCTGCTAGCAGTGGCTTTAGCTTCCGGCGTCGGAGCTGTGCTCGGATTGAAGCAAGGCGTCGTTCGATATAAAGCAGCTGCCTTCATATCATCGATTGGAATCGTGGCTGCGCCGCTAGGCTTACACCTGGCTCAGCGCATTCCCAACAAGCCTCTCGCACTCGTGTTTTCGTTGGTGCTGATCTACGCAAGCGTGCGCATGTTGCGCAATGCAAGTCGGGAAATCCGTAATGGCGGTGCCGCTACACGACGCGAGGTGTTGCCCTGCGTACTTAATCCGGTAAAGGGGCGGTTACGCTGGACGCTGCCCTGTGCTCGAGTATTGGCGTTTACCGGTTTCACGTCGGGCTTACTGTCAGGCTTGCTGGGTGTCGGAGGCGGTTTCGTCATCATTCCGGCCCTGACGCGATACACCAATCTGGAAATGAAAAGTATTGTCGCAACTTCTCTTGCGGTGATCGCATCGGTTTCAATCGGCGGAGTGATTGCAGCCGCTATCAGCGGCGTTATGTATTGGCAAGCAGCGGTACCGTTTGCCGCCGGTGCGGTTTTAGGGTTGATCGCGGGAAGGCAGCTAGCGCACAAGCTGGCCGTTCCTCGTTTACAACAGGCGTTCTCGATCGTCGGTATTGTCGCTGCCATCATGCTGGCAGCTAGCGTACTCGGTTTCACTTCATAGCATTTTTCGGCACATTCAGCGTCTCCACTTGGAGACGCTCATATGCCGAGGTACGGATGACCTGGCTGGAATAACCTTCTGCCGCTGCTCTCCCAGGCCGTCAATCCATACATGGATCTGATCGCCAGGGTGTAGCCACTGCGGCTCCGGATTCGACTGACATCACACAATCACAGATAATTATGTTGCAAGCCTACCAACTGAACGGTAGCCTTAATCATAGCAACCAACAATATATTTTATGAATTTCGCTTGGCTTGAACAACTGCTACTGACCGCAGAAGCTGGAAGCCCCAAGCGCGAGGTAACTTTATAAGTCTGTAGTAACCTATACGTACTGTGGGGAACAGCTAGTGTCACAGCACATACTTAATATATCGCTATTCAAAGGCGCCAAAAAAGTAGTCCTGTTGACTACTTTAGCAATGCTAGCTTTTGCAGCCAACTCGGTGCTTTGCCGACTTGCTCTTCGTCATACAGAAATTGATCCTACCTCCTTCACACTAATACGCCTGGTGAGCGGAGCTATCATGCTTTGGGTGCTTCTATCGATTAAAAATGCTACGTCCCGCCCCTCAGGAACCTGGTTTGGTGCTTTCACCCTGTTCACCTATGCATTCGCTTTTTCATACGCATATTTGAACTTAGAAACTGGAACTGGCGCGCTACTTTTATTCGGCGCAGTACAACTCACCATGCTTGGTTACGGGTACTGCAAAGGCGAGAGGATGCAAGGAGTCGCAATTGCAGGGCTACTCCTTGCTATCGGAGGTCTTGTGGCCTTGTTATTACCCGGGACAAGTGCGCCTGCGCTTGGTAGCGCTGGAATTATGCTGTTGTCAGGCATTGCATGGGCCGGATACTCCTTAATCGGCAAGCAATCGAACGACCCACTCGCATCGACTGCAGGAAATTTCTTGCGAGCCATCCCTATGATGCTTTTGGCATCGATCCCCTTCGTACAAGACTTTTCAATAGATTTATTGGGCGTTCTTTGCGCCATTGCTTCTGGGACGATTGCCTCAGGCGTTGGTTATGCAATCTGGTACGCGGCGATACGTTCGCTGTCATCATTTCGAGCAGCAACCATCCAACTGAGTGTTCCTGTCTTAGCGTCTCTCGCTGGGGTACTCCTCTTGGGTGAACAGCTTACCGTTCGCTTAGCACTGACATCGTTAGCGGTACTAGGAGGAATTGGCTTGGTGCTCAGCGACAAGCGCTTAGCAAATGGTGCTAGCTAATCTCAAGATTCCTACAGCCACAGGTGGGCAATCACCAACGATTACACGATCGCTTCATCAATCTTAAGGAACCTTATGCAACTCGCAAAAAGCATCAATCTGAAAGTATTGCCCGACGCCTACAGCATTTCCCGACTGCAAGGGGACGAAAAGCTTCCGTCTTGGGCTGATGGCGCAGGATTCGTCAGCATCTCACGTTCGCCTGAGGAGCTATCGATCGTATGCTTGCAATCACGGGTACCTGAAGGAATAAAGGTTGATCGAGACTGGCGATGCTTTCAGTTCGTGGGCCCGTTCGCCTTCGATGAGACAGGCATCATCCTCTCGGTAATCCGCCCACTTACCGAAGCCGGTTTCGGCGTGTTTGTGGTGTCAACCTTCGACGGCGATTACATGCTGCTCAAAGAGACCGACTTCGAGAAAGGACTGTTGGTGTTAACTGAGGCTGGGCACAAAATCTACCGTTAACTCAGCACGCTGCGATACCTCGGAATCCTGATCATTAGCCACGGTTACAGGCAAGCACTCAAATCTCTGAGAGGCCCTTAAGGTATCGGATCTCCATAAATGCAATCTCCAAAAAAGGGCCTCAACTGGGCCCTTTTTTGTACTCAAACCTATATCACTTGGTCAGCCAGGACTCAACGGTCGCGGCGCCGTGCTGTGCTTTCCACTCCTTCAGCGTCTTGTGATTGCCGCCTTTGGTTTCGACGACTTCGCCGGTATGAGGGTTTTTATAGACCTTCACTTGGCGTGGTTTACGGCTGCCGGCTTTGGACTCAACAACTGGAGCGCGACGGCCCGCCTGCGGGTCAAGTAGGTTGATCACATCCTTCAAGCTGTAGCCGTATTCAGCCAGTAACGCGCGCAGTTTGGACTCAAATTCAATTTCTTTTTTAAGGCCAGCATCGCCTTTCAAAGCTTCGAGCGCTTGGAGCTGCTCGGCCAGGTGTTTTTCGAGTTGGCGGAATTCTGCGAGTTTAGACATTGGAAAATCTCAAGGTGATTAGTTGCCTAACAGTACACCAATATAAACAGTTGAATCAGCTGTTTCTGACAGACTTCCGCGACTGCCTGCCGATGGGAAAGGACGCTTGGTCAACGATCTCTTGGCCACGCGTCGTGCCGTAAACGCTGTTAAAGCCCCAACGATCCCGAGCAATAGTCGGCATCAAGAGGCTAAGGCCGCGCTTGCGGAGCGAGGCCTGGTGCGTTGGGATGGAGGTAGGTACGGCCTCAACAAGTATCAGGTCGCGTTTACTCCATCTGCGCACTCCTGATTAATCTGCGCCTTAGGCTTTGTTGCTAAAAACACCGCAGTCCAAAGCTGTTCCGCTAGCCACTGTGCTTCACTTCGGCTGAGACTCCACCCAACCCATCCAAAACACATTAAGACGTATTGGCCATCTAGTCTGATCTGAAAATCATAGATAGCCTCTTCACCATCCTTAAATTCCCGCATCGGCTCGGGATCAAGCAGGGCTCCTGTAATTAAGAAATTTCTACCAGTCATCACAACTTGGAGCAAATCAGATGTCTCCTGTGATCCAAACGGCTCATGGCGCTCAATGAGAGCAGCCCAATGATCATGAGCACTCTGGATATTAGACTTATCCAGCTTTGAGTGATTGTGATCAACCGAATTGAGTACTGCTCTGATTAGACCAGATGCGATCTCATAAGCTTGCTGTATGGTGAAGCAAGCTTTGAAGTCGTGAAGGGTTACACGTATGAGTCGAGACTGGGTAAGTTTGACTGTCGCACGATAATGCTCGTCTGTGCCCGGAAAACTGAAAAATTCAGAGGACTTGAAGTTGAGGCGGGATTTCAAACGGTCGTTGTCGCTCATAGCACTCTCGAAAAATTGGCTTACTAAATGCCAATCGGCTCAACTCCTACGAACCTTTAACAGGCTCCAAAAATTTTATTGAGCACGTCAGCCTGAGGGATGAGTCGAAATTGACCAAGCTCTTCTGAGATTGAACCAAAAACTACTTTCAATGTGCCATCAGCAGTAAAGCAATCGCTTCTTCGCGTAAGCGGCTAGCCGTGCGGGCTGGAATGTTGCAATCAGGAACGGTCTTAATGGCCATATAAAATGGGGTGTTTGCTTAAGTGTAAGCTCGGTGATCGCGGCTGAGGACGCAACACCATGCAGAGTGAGGAGGAAATTCAATTTGAGCTGGCTCTGGCCGAGGCACTGAGGAGGAAGCAGTGCGAGCAATGGCTGGCAGAGAACAGCAAAGCCGTAAATGCCTACAACGAAGAAGTGGAAGCCCACGGCTTTTTAGCGACGACGTACGGAGCTTCTGATGCCTATCTCTCGCTACGTGGCTGTTTTTCGGCCTGCAACAACGGGCCTCAGATGAATATCGGGGGTTTCATCTCCCACCTGGAGACGCGGGCCGAATCAGCTGGCTGAAACAAATATCGAGGGTTTTATCTCTCGGACGCGAGGCTGCTGCGGCCCGCAACACCAGGCCTCAGATGAATATCGGGGGTTTCATCTCCCACCTGGAGACGCGGGCCGAATCAGCTGGCTGAAGCGAATATCGAGGGTTTTATCTCTCGGCTCCTTGGCTGCTGCGGCCCGCAACACCAGGCCTCAGACGAATATCGGGGGTTTCACCTCCCACCTGGAGACGCGGGCGGAATCAACTGGCCGATACGAATATCGAGGGTTTTGTCTCTCAGCTCCAGGGCTGCTGCGACGCGCAACACCGGGTCTCAGACGAATATTGGGGGTTTCATCTCTCACCCGGTGGCGCGGGCGAATCTGCCTGGCTGAAACGAATATCGAGGTTTTTATCTCTCGGACGCGAGGCTGCTGTTAGCAACACAACAACCAGTTACAGGCGCTTTGGTGTGCGCGTGATAGCTGAGGAGAATCACAAGATGGAGCCGACCAAATGAAGGGCTCCGAATTGCGGTTTCGGAGCTCCTTGACTGAATACTCAGATACGCTCGCCGGTGCGCAAAAACTTAAGAAAACTCACCCGCCCAACACCCCGCAGAAAGCTACCTATGACGTAATTTCCGTCTTGTGCTTCAAGCAGCCAGAAACGCCCTTCTTTCCGTACGGTGTGAATTTTTCCTGTTCGAAGAATGGCGCCATCTGCTTTGCGGTATCCCTCGTGTTTCTCTACGTGGTCAAAAGAAACACCTGCACACATATCTTCAGCGATGAAAGCACCACTGATGAAAGCAGTAATTGGCACGCTGTATTTTCGATGGCTCGCTCGCACCAAGCGAGTCAGCTGAAAGTCACTTACATCCTTACCGTGGATCTCTACTGCAATTTCTTCAGGCATCCGGCCAAAGCTCCAAGACTATTCGAGATGTGATTTGCCGCGTCAACGCTCACCCGGCGGACATCGAAAACGCGGCAGCTAAACTTGCTTCTTTTCTTTGACCGGCTGCAAGGAGCAGGTACGCCGTATTTTTGGTTTCAAAAATACAGCCTTCGGTGAAGGATTTTCCGAAGTTACTGCGTACCCACATGCCGGGCTGGAAACGGCCTTTACTGTCTAAGACTATCTCGTGAGCGAATAGCGTCATGGGTAGCAGACCGAGGTTCGTAAGCTTTTCCTTTTCATCCGGCGTCACGGTGAGGTCGATCAAGATCCACTGCCGAACAACGCAGAATGCTTTGCCAGGGAACGCTTTTGCTGTCAACGCGATCAGGTCTTCTTGTGAGCCTTCCCAGCCAGGTACCTCTTCCCCTGTGCCGTAAAACAGCTGCGAGATTTCTTCCAACGTCACCATCAAAAACACTCCATCTCGTCGACCGCGACCATCCACGTGAGCTTGCCCATTGACCAGTCACTGGCATCAAAGCTCAATCAATAAATCAGGATTAAAACCGGTGATCTGCCCTGGGTAACCCCTAGGATTTGAAACCACATGGCATCCACATTTGGTGAAGTTTGCTGCTACGTGAGTGTGCCCATAGACCCAAAGATCAGTCTTACCCAGAAGCTCCGGCCAATCGTTGGCGTAGGCTGCGATCAGGTGTACGGGAAGATCATCCTCCACGTGATCCAACACCGGTGCGTGATGCGTAACTACAACGGTCTTGCCATCGAATGGCTTGTCCAGTTCCTGTGTGAGCCAGGCATAAGCTGCATTTGATTTAGCAATCAAGTCATCGGGACGAAGGCGGCGGTAACTCTCATCTGTTCTGATGACGGTGAAGTCGTTCATCCATTCCCAAGCGACGCGTTTCGCGGCAACGACATCTCCGGTCGACGAGTACTCCGTCCACGCCGTTGTGACCAAAAACCGGGTTTGATCAAGGATCAGAGCTTCATTTTCCAGAACGTAGACATGAGGCATCGCCGCGTCCTTCATTTTGCGCAGCGTGTTATCGATGTGGCCCCGGTAGTACTCGTGATTGCCGCACACGTAGACCACAGGGCACTGGAACACCTCATTCGCCCACTTCACGCCACGTGATTTGATATCAATGTCGCCGGCGAGAATGACTACGTCCGCGTCGATTGAGGCGGGCTCGAACGGAGCGAACTCGGCGTGCAGATCTGAATAGATTTGAAGCTTCATAGGGGGTCGCCGTGTTGGTCAGTTTTCAGCAAATTCCGGGACTGCTGAAGGTGCAGTTTTCGTATCTTCGTAGATCGTCCGAATGCCGGTGAGAGAGCCAGCATCGAGGCAATCCGAAGCGCTGCTATAAACGGCTCCGCTAGCGACCTTATGGAGCAAGACGCACTCCCCGGCTTGGTCGTATCCCATGACCAGGCTGACAAGCTTTTCCATACGGTCAGATGCGCTGCCATTCATATGAGGCGCGGTCACCACCTGTACCTCTTCAATTGTGTGATCTGGACTCCGCTGCGATAGCAGGTGAGCCAGAACAGAGCTGTCAGCTGGCATACACTTTTTAGCCCGCGATCTGCCTCCTTCACGAACGCGGAAACGGACGTGATACCAAAGCTCTTCCGAGTCACGCTCGACCATGCGCCAAGCCGTTCGGCCAGGCCCGGGGAAGCCCGGAAAACCAACCAAACAAGACTCATCTGAAATAAACATGGTGCGTTTCCTTCCCGTGCAGTGATCGACCCCAAGTCGATCCAATCGCGAACTTTCATGTCTCGGCTTTCTGTCAACTACTTCGAGATCCGATCAAAAAGCCTCTGGCAATACATGTGATATGTTCTGTGCTCAGGTCGCTATCGCCACCTGCCATCTACTAAAAAGGCTCTGAACCTATGACTGCGCGACACAGTTCTGAGGAGTCAGCAGCTCATTTTTCCAATACTACCACCAAACGTGGTTTATCGGAACATCAGCGCTATGGCTCTATCCTCACTTTTTAGGGCAGATCATGTCGCTCAAAAATGAGATAGCCGGAGCGATCAGGGCAATCCGGACGGTTCGAGGTTTCGACTACGGCGACTTGGCTGATGTCAGTGCTAAAGCAAACATCGGGAAACTGGAGCGGGGAGAGAGCAATATCACCCTTTCGAAGCTCACCGAGCTGGCAGAAGCTCTCCAGTTCGATCCAGTCGCTTTGATTGCTCTCTGCATCGCCATCCGGAACGGTGAGCCTACTGACGCAACCCTAAAGCGAGCACACGCTCAGCTGGACTCATTTAGAGCAGAGGGAGGAGAAGAGCTCTTCCGAAGCCAGTTTGTGGGCAAAGAACTGAAAAAAAGAGCCCCGGGAAAACCTGGCAATACCCAGAATGCCGATGCAGTGAGAGAGCTGAAAGCTTTAGGATTGAGTCAAACGGAGGTGGCGCAGAGGCTTGGATTGGCTAGCTCGACGGTGCATCGGTACTGGCAGAAGGACTAGCGGCGATCAAGGCAATATCGACGGCTTTAGGTCGAGGGGGCGAATTATAAATTGCAGAAGATCTGAAGCCTTATGATTTGCGCTGGCCTACAAGATCGAATGCATGTTCAGTTGAGGACTGGGGCTCGATCAAAGAAGTCAGCCATGCTGCAGTAACGTGCGCTACGGTAGCTATCAGAAAAATGTGGATCGGCTGAACGAATGCAGCAAGGAAAGCGTAGGGGCTGAAGCTTGCCAGGAGCAGGCCAGAAAAGGCCCGAGGTTGAAATCCATCCGTGAAGTGCCAATACGAAGGGAAAACCGCTGAAAGGATGTGTCCCCTGCAGGAATCGAACCTGCATCTAGCCCTTAGGAGGGGCTCGTTCTATCCGTTGAACTAAGAGGACATCACATTTACCGCTTATCTACACCTACATTCTACGCAAAATCAGTAGCTTAAAGAAGCTGTCTCAATGTGCAGTGGAATTCGGTGCTTCTACGCTGCATCCCCCAAAAATCGGCGACTTCCTAATGCGCAGTAAAATCAATGTCGGATAAGAACTGCCAACCTTCCCCTTAGGAGGGGGATGCTCTATCCAATTGAGCTACTGAGACACAAGTCGGCCGCAACGAAACGCGGCGCGATGGACGGCGTGCATGTTAACGGCCGGGCCGGCTTTTGTCATGTCGTCCGTAGGCTTTTTAAGTGTAGGCAGACGCCTCTGCCAGGCGCGGACTTGTTTACCGTGCAAATTGCATCACTGCAAAAATCCACCCTTGCAAAATGCAATATAGCGCTTTACCAAAAATAACTTAATTCATTGTTTTTAAAGGCTTTAATTGCCGATAGACTCTGGCATGCGCGCTGCTTCCACTGGTCTCACAGAGCAACCGAGGCCTGCGCCATGAACAGCGTTCTTTTACTCTCGACCGCAATCGCACTGGCAGTTTTACCGGGATTTCATTTTATTCCCGAGAGCAGCGTTACGCAGGTTGCCCAACGAATGCCGCATTACCTTCAGTTGCAGAAGGCGCCGCAACTGGCGGAATTGAGTGATCGGCACGGATTTGTCAGCCAGCAAACGAGCCAGGAAAACGTCCTGCTACCGGCGCCATCATCTGAACGTTTGGTATTTTGAATCCCCCACCAGGAGCACAGCATGTCCAGATCAGCCGCGAGTTTTTTCATCCTCGCCTTGTTGAGTGGCATTTTTCATCTGTCATTGACCCAGGACATGGTCGTCACCCTCCCCCTGATCGCCTGTGCTGTCTTCACCGGTCTGTTCGTGCTCGCGCTGATTGCCGGACGCAAGATCAAGTTTGATCCGGTACTGCGTTAATCCCGGCCAGGCAGATCCGGTGCAAGGACCTGCCATCCATCCCGAATTCTCCCCCGCCATACGACTGCCCCTAGTAAATCGGCCATTTGCCACTATTCTGTAAAGGCAAGGAGCGGGGATCGAGTCCGCTTGTTCCTCCTGTTCGAAACCTTTCGTCAGGCGGAGGCCGCATTAAGCATTACGGCCCGGTCGAACTTTTCAAACCAGTCCGCATTTCTGATAATTGGTGCTGGCAGAACGCCTTTATACAGTTCAATATTTGTCACAGAATTGACGCCAAGGATCTGGCTGGTTTGAGGCATGATGCGCGCCTCTATCAATTCAGGTTGAACATTTGGTCAGAGCGCTTGTCCTATCAGACATCCTGCGGCCAATCCCGAAAACCGCTCCCCTGAACTAACCGGTTAAATATATGCGCCCATTGAAACAGGCAATTTATTCCAGCCGTACGGCTGACAAGTTCGTCGTACGTCTGCCAGACGGAATGCGTGAACGCATTGCCGAGGTGGCTCGCAATCATCATCGCAGCATGAACTCTGAAATCATTGCGCGCCTTGAGCAGAGTCTCATTCAGGAAGGCGCACTGGGAGAAGAGTTGAGCATGCGCCTGGACAGCCCGGAGCTTTCCTTGCACGAACGGGAGCTGCTGCAGCGCTTCCGCCAACTCTCCCATCGGCAGCAGAACGCCCTGGTTTCGCTGATCGCGCATGATGCTGAAATGGCCGCCGACGCGTCCTGATTCAAGCAGAAAGCTCAAGCCAGCTTGATCGCTGGCTTTTTTTTGCCTGAAATTCAGGCTCAAAAAAACCCGCCAAAGACGTGATGGTGTAGGAGCGAGCTTGCTCGCGATGGACTCAAGAACGCCGCGTTTAGTCAGTAAACACGCGGCATCGTTAACGACCATCGCGAGCAAGCTCGCTCCTACAGCATTACGCCAAAGGCGGGTTTTCGATGTACGGGGCTTCAGAGCAGGAAGATTGTCGCCAGCCCGAGGAAGATGAAAAAGCCTCCGCTGTCGGTCATGGCCGTAATCATCACACTGGCGCCCATTGCCGGATCGCGCCCCATCTTCGCCAGGGTCATGGGGATCAAGACCCCCATCAACGCCGCCAGTAGCAAGTTGAGCGTCATCGCGGCGGTCATCACCACGCCCAATGACCAACTGCCATAGAGCAGGTAGGCAACCGCACCAATCACCCCGCCCCAGATCACGCCGTTGATCAACGCGACGGCCAATTCCTTGCGCATCAGGCGCGAGGTATTACCGGTGCTCACCTGGTCCAGCGCCATGGCCCGAACAATCATGGTGATGGTCTGGTTGCCCGAGTTACCACCGATCCCCGCCACGATCGGCATCAACGCCGCAAGCGCCACGAGCTTCTCGATCGAGCCTTCAAACAAACCGATGACCCGAGAAGCCACGAACGCGGTAATCAGGTTGATCGCCAGCCAGGCCCAACGGTTACGCAGGGATTTCCAGACCGACGCAAAAATATCTTCTTCTTCACGCAGACCCGCCATGTTGAGAACTTCGCTTTCGCTCTCTTCACGGATCAGGTCAACCATTTCATCGATGGTCAGACGACCGATCAGCTTGCCGTTCTTGTCGACCACGGGCGCGGAGATCAAGTCATAACGCTCGAATGCCTGGGCAGCATCGTAAGCGTCTTCGTCCGGGTGAAAACTCACCGGATCGCTGGCCATCACCTCGGAAACCTGTTTGTCCGGATCGTTGACCAGCAAACGCTTGATCGGCAACACGCCCTTGAGGACGCCGTCGTAATCGACCACGAAGAGTTTATCGGTATGGCCCGGCAACTCCTTGAGACGGCGCAGATAACGCAAGACCACTTCAAGGCTGACATCCTCACGGATGGTCACCATCTCGAAGTCCATCAACGCACCGACCTGTTCCTCGTCGTAGGACAGTGCCGAACGCACGCGCTCGCGTTGTTGCTGGTCGAGGGTCTCCATGAGCTCATGGACGACGTCTCGTGGCAGCTCGGAGGCCAGGTCAGCGAGTTCGTCGGCATCCATGTCCTTGGCTGCCGCCAGGAGCTCGTGATCGTCCATGTCGGCGATCAGCGATTCACGAACCGAATCGGATACTTCGAGAAGGATATCGCCGTCACGATCGGCCTTGACCAATTGCCAGAGCGTCAGACGGTCGTCCAGCGGCAAGGCTTCAAGGATGTAGGCGACGTCGGCGGAGTGCAGGTCATCGAGCTTGCGTTGCAACTCGACAAGGTTCTGCCGGTGGACCAGGTTCTCGACCCGGTCATGATGCGGGCCTTCCTGGCGGTGAGTCAGGTCTTCTACCACACGCTGGCGCTGCAGCAACTCAACCACCTGAGCCAGGCGATCCTGCAAGCTTTCCTGCGTTTTCTTTACTTCAACTTCGGACATAGGCGAACTCCACTCCCAGCAGCGGGGCACGCCGGAAGGATCAATCAGTCAATTCATGATTGGTGAAACGGGGTACTGAGTAACTACTGGGTAAGTCCATGGAGATATTCCACAAGCCCCGGCGGGGCTGACGGGCGCAATGATACACCGCCTGACGGTTTTAAACGTTAAAAAATCGTGGCTGAAACAAGCGCTTGCACAACAATCTTGAGCATCGTCCTGATCCATCAAAATGCGACGACGTATTCTGAAAAGAAAACACACCTCCGCCCGAAAATTGTAGCCGCTACCCTTGAAAAAGAACGTCATGGAGGACGCCTGATGCCATCGATTTCGCAATTCCTTTTACTGCTCAGCCTGCTCGGCCCCCTGCCCCTGGCGCTCGCCACCACCGTTCAACGCTGCGAAGCAGCCGATGGACACATCACCTTCACCACGCTGAGCTGCGCCGCGGGAGAACGTGTTTCACTTCAGGACGTCCGCGCCTTTACCCCTGGCAGCACGGTGGCACTTATGCCGCCGGCCGAACCCCGCGAAACATCAGCAATGAACATCAAAAGGAAAGAGCCAAATGTGGTCGGTCAGACGCAGGACAAGTGTGGAAACCTGATCAGCCCAAGAGAGCGCCGAGAGGCGATCATCAATCAGCGAGTGGTCGCGGGCATGAGCCAGCAAGACGTCGAAAGCGCGCTCGGCAAGCCAGACAGGATCAGTATTCGCAATTCGTCCACGACCTACCGTTACGACACCCGCAAAGGTCGCAGCGCACAGGTGGAGTTCGACGAGAGGGGATGCACGAAAGAAAAAGCCAAATCCCGGACGGCAAAAAGCCCGCTTTAAAGGCGGGCTTTTTGTTTGTATGGTGCACTCGACAGGATTCGAACCTGTGACCGCTCGGTTCGTAGCCGAGTACTCTATCCAGCTGAGCTACGAGTGCAATTTGTGTTTTTAGACCAGATCACAACTGGTTGAAGCCAAGTCATTTACATCACTGCAAACAACTCTTAAATGGTGCACTCGACAGGATTCGAACCTGTGACCGCTCGGTTCGTAGCCGAGTACTCTATCCAGCTGAGCTACGAGTGCATTTGTTGCCGCGCATTATAGGCCGTCTAATCTCTATGTCAAACACTTTTTCTAGTAATTTCAACAACTTACCGAAGAAGCCAGATTACAACGTACTAAGCAAATAATGGCGGAGAACGGGGGATTCGAACCCCCGACACCCTTTTGAGGTGTACTCCCTTAGCAGGGGAGCGCCTTCGGCCACTCGGCCAGCTCTCCGCAACACGGGGCGTATATTAACCAGCTTCTTCCCCGTTTGCAAACATAAAAAACGATAAAAATTAATGGCTTGGTTCTTCGTCCTTCTCTTTCTTGATACGCAGGTAAATTTCCTCCCGGTGAACAGCCACCTCTTTGGGAGCATTAACACCGATGCGCACTTGATTTCCTTTGACGCCGAGCACGGTCACGGTGATTTCGCCATCACCGATAATCAGGCTTTCTGCGCACCGACGAGTCAGAATCAGCATACCTTTCTCCTCACGCATTTCATTTCAGGGACCACAGTCTGCAAAAAAAAGGCACTCGACCCACAACCGGAGCGGTCGCAGCCCTACATGCCTGAGTATTGACTAGCGCGAGCAAAAGAACAGGCTCGGGGGGGCACGCCATTCAAAAAAACAAAAGGCGCGGTCAGACCGCGCCTTTTGGCAAACGCATCACTCGCCCTGACGGGCCGGTGCGTCCAGTTCGAAAGCCGTGTGCAGAGCGCGCACAGCCAGTTCCAGATACTTCTCTTCGATCACTACGGAGACTTTGATTTCCGAAGTCGAGATCATCTGGATGTTGATGCTTTCCTTGGCCAGGGATTCGAACATGCGGCTGGCGACGCCTGCGTGAGAACGCATGCCAACGCCGACGATCGATACCTTGGCGATCTTCGTGTCGCCCACGACTTCACGGGCACCCAGCTCGCCAGCGGTCTTTTCCAGCACGGCTTGCGCCGCCTGGTAGTCGTTGCGGTGCACGGTGAAGGTGAAGTCGGTGGTGTTATCGTGCGCGACGTTCTGCACGATCATGTCGACTTCGATGTTCGCGGCACTGATCGGGCCGAGAATCTTGAATGCAACGCCCGGGATGTCTGGCACGCCACGGATGGTCAGCTTGGCTTCATCGCGGTTGAAAGCGATACCGGAAATGATCGGCTGTTCCATGGTTTCCTCTTCATCAATAGTAATGAGGGTGCCCGGACCCTCCTTGAAGCTGTGCAGTACGCGCAGCGGAACGTTGTACTTGCCGGCGAACTCGACCGCGCGGATCTGCAACACCTTGGAACCGAGGCTGGCCATTTCCAGCATCTCTTCGAAGGTGATCTTGTCCAGGCGCTGAGCCACGGACACCACGCGCGGGTCGGTGGTGTAGACGCCGTCGACGTCGGTGTAGATCTGGCATTCGTCAGCCTTCAGGGCCGCTGCCAGCGCCACGCCGGTGGTGTCGGAACCGCCACGACCGAGGGTGGTGATATTGCCGTGCTCGTCGACGCCCTGGAAACCCGCGACCACTACCACACGACCCGCCTTCAGATCACCGCGAATCTTCTGGTCATCAATCTGCAGGATACGCGCTTTATTGTGTGCGCTATCCGTCAGAATCCGCACCTGGTTACCGGTGTAGGACACCGCCGGCACGCCACGCTTGATCAGTGCCATGGCCAACAGGGCAATCGTCACCTGCTCACCGGTGGAGACGATCACGTCCAGCTCGCGCGGAACCGGTTGACCGTCGCCACTGATTTGCTTGGCCAGATCGATCAGACGGTTGGTTTCGCCGCTCATTGCAGACAGCACAACCACCAGGTCATCGCCGGCATCGCGGAATTTCTTAACCTTGTCGGCGACCTGCTCGATTCTCTCGACAGTGCCGACCGAGGTGCCTCCAAATTTCTGTACGATCAAAGCCATTTCAAAGCCGCCTCTGCCCATGAAGGGCGCCCAAATAATCACTCAAACAGCGTTGCGGCCCGCCACTAGACTGCGAGCCGCAAGTACTGCCTTATAGACCCTGCTCTACAAACGGAACGGTCAGGGCCAGTGCCGCATCCAGTGCGCCAGCGTCGGTACCGCCGCCTTGCGCCATGTCTGGACGACCACCACCCTTCCCGCCCACTGCCGCAGCGGCTTGCTTCATCAAATCACCGGCTTTGAGTTGGCCAGTCAGGTCTTTGGTTACGCCTGCAACCAGAACGACCTTATCCTCATGGACACCGCCGAGCAGGATCACTGCGCGGCCGAGTTTGTTTTTCAGTTGATCGACCAGCGCCAGCAGCGCCTTGCCATCCTGACCGTCCAGACGCACGGCCAGCACTTTCACGTCCTTGACGTCCAGCGCCTGGGCCGACAGATCGTCGCCCGCGGCACTGGCGGCCTTGGCTTGCAACTGCTCGAGTTGCTTTTCCAGCAGACGGTTGCGCTCCAGCACAGCCGACAGCTTGTCGATCAGGTTATCGCGGCTGCCCCTGACCAGGCTGGCCGCTTCCTTGAGTTGTTCTTCCGCCGCATTCAAGTAGGCCAGTGCTTGCGCACCGGTGACAGCTTCGATACGACGCACACCCGATGCCACACCGCCTTCGCTGATGATTTTCAGCAGGCCGATGTCGCCGGTACGGTTGGCGTGGATACCGCCGCACAGCTCGACGGAGAAATCGCCCATGCTCAGTACGCGCACGTTGTCGCCGTACTTCTCGCCGAACAGCGCCATGGCGCCTTTCTGCTTGGCGGTTTCGATATCGGTTTCTTCGGTTTCAACTTCGGAGTTCTTGCGAATCTCGGCGTTGACGATGTCTTCCAGGGCTTTCAGCTGTTCAGGCTTGATGGCTTCGAAGTGGCTGAAGTCGAAGCGCAGGCGCTGACTGTCGACCAGCGAGCCTTTCTGCTGAACGTGATCGCCCAGCACCTGACGCAATGCGGCGTGCAGCAAGTGAGTCGCCGAGTGATTCAGCGAAGTGGCGTGACGCACTTCGGCATCAACATGAGTCTCTACCGGAGCACCTACAATCAGGCTGCCCGAATCCAGCACACCGTGGTGCAGGAACGCACCGCCGGTCTTGGTGGTGTCGCGCACGTCGAAACGCGCAGCGCCAGCCTGGAGGAAGCCGCAATCACCGATCTGACCACCGGATTCGGCATAGAACGGCGTCTGGTTCAGAACGACCACGCCCTCTTCGCCTTCATTCAGCACGTCGACCGATTGCCCGTCCTTATAGAGAGCAACGATCTTTGCCGAACCGCTGTGAGCGGTGTAACCGGTGAACTCGGTGTCCACATCGACCTTGACCAGGCTGTTGTAGTCCATGCCGAAGGAACTGGCGGAACGGGCACGGACGCGCTGGGCTTCCATCTCACGTTCAAAACCTGCTTCGTCAATGGTCAGGCTGCGCTCGCGAGCGATGTCGCCGGTGAGGTCCATCGGGAAACCGTAGGTGTCGTAGAGTTTGAACACCACGTCGCCCGGCACCACGTCGCCCTTGAGCTCGGCCAGATCCTGCTCGAGGATCTTCAGGCCCTGCTCCAGGGTCTTGGCGAATTGCTCTTCTTCGGCCTTCAGCACGCGTTCGATGTGCGCCTGCTGGGATTTCAGTTCCGGGAAGGCTTCGCCCATCTCGGCGACCAGGGCCGCGACGATCTGGTAGAAGAAGCTGCCCTTGGCGCCCAGCTTGTTACCGTGACGGCAGGCGCGACGAATGATCCGGCGCAGCACGTAGCCGCGACCTTCGTTGGACGGCAGCACGCCGTCGGCAATCAGGAATCCGCAGGAACGGATGTGGTCAGCCACGACTTTCAGGGAAGCCTGATTGTCGTTGGTGCAGCCGATGGCCTTGGCCGATGCGCTCAGCAGGCTCTGGAACAGGTCGATTTCATAGTTCGAGTGAACGTGCTGCAGCACGGCACTGATCCGCTCCAGGCCCATGCCGGTGTCGACCGACGGCGCTGGCAACGGGTGCAACACGCCATCGGCGGTGCGGTTGAACTGCATGAAGACGTTGTTCCAGATCTCGATGTAACGGTCGCCGTCTTCTTCCGGCGAGCCCGGTGGGCCGCCCCAGATGTCGGCGCCGTGATCGTAGAAAATCTCGGTGCAAGGACCGCACGGGCCGGTATCGCCCATGGTCCAGAAGTTGTCGGAGGCGTACGGCGCGCCCTTGTTGTCGCCGATGCGCACCATACGCTCGGCCGGAACCCCGATTTCCTTGGTCCAGATGTCATACGCCTCGTCATCGCTGGCGTAGACGGTGACCCAGAGCTTTTCCTTCGGCAGGTTCAGCCACTTGTCGGAAGTCAGGAAGTTCCAGGCGTAGCTGATGGCATCACGCTTGAAGTAATCGCCGAAGCTGAAGTTACCCAGCATTTCAAAGAAGGTGTGGTGACGAGCGGTATAACCGACGTTTTCCAGGTCGTTGTGCTTGCCGCCGGCGCGCACGCATTTCTGGCTGCTGACCGCGCGGGTATACGCGCGTTTTTCCTGGCCCAGGAAGCAGTCCTTGAACTGGTTCATCCCCGCGTTAGTGAACAGCAGGGTTGGGTCGTTGCCCGGAATCAAAGAGCTGGAGGCTACACGGGTGTGGCCTTGCTCTTCGAAGAAGCGAAGGAAGGCTTCACGGATTTCTGCGCTTTTCATTAGGTTCTTCCACGGAGGCTGCGGCCAAAGGCCTGTTCGAAACGTCAACAGACGAAGCGACGGCAAAGGGCCGCATTATATCGGCCCTGCGCGCGGGGTACAGCGTGTTTATACGATAGAAACGGTCAATTGGAACGCTAACGCTATCACTTGCGCGAAAAGTCGACGAATGCCGCGACGACTTGCTCGATTTGCGCACGGCTGACGTCCATGTGCGTGACCATGCGCAGACGCGCGGCGGCACTGAGCTTGATCCCGCGTTCGGCGGCAAACGCCTTGAGCGCCTCGGCCTTGTCACCCATCTGCACGTAAACCATGTTGGTCTGCACCGGTTCGACCTCGAAGCCCGCCGCACGCAGGCCTTCTGCCAGCAATCGTGCGTTGGCGTGGTCGTCGGTCAGGCGCTCTACGTTGTGATCCAGTGCATACAGGCCCGCCGCCGCCAGAATCCCGGCCTGGCGCATGCCGCCACCGACCATCTTGCGCAGGCGCCGGGCCTTGCCGATCAGCTCGGCCGAGCCGCACAACACCGAACCGACCGGTGCGCCCAGCCCTTTGGACAGGCACACCGAGACAGAATCGAAATATTGGGTGATTTCCCGGGCATCCACACCCAGCTTCACTGCCGCGTTATACAAACGTGCGCCGTCCAGATGCAACTGCAAGCCATGCTCGCGGGTAAAACTGCGCGCCCGCGCCAGGTATTCCAGCGGCAGGACTTTGCCCTGCATGGTGTTTTCCAGCGCCAGCAACCGGGTGCGAGCGAAGTGGAAGTCATCCGGCTTGATCGCCGCCGCGACGTGGGCCAGGTCCAGCGAACCATCGGCCTGCACTTCCAAGGGTTGCGGCTGGATCGAGCCAAGCACCGCTGCGCCGCCCCCTTCGTATTTATACGTGTGGGCCTGCTGGCCGACGATGTACTCGTCACCGCGCTCGCAATGGGCCATCAGCCCGAGCAGGTTGCTCATGGTGCCGGTCGGCACGAACAGTGCCGCGGCAAATCCCAGGCGCCTGGCCAGTTCGGCTTCCAGGCGGTTGACCGTCGGATCTTCGCCATACACGTCATCGCCGGTGGCGGCGTTGGCCATCGCGTCGAGCATGCCGGCGCTAGGTTGGGTGACGGTGTCGCTGCGAAGATCGATAACGCTCATGAATCTGGCCTCGGTAAGCAGGGGAAATCCCTTTCAGGAAAGAATTACTGCGGGCATGACGACGATTAATCAACCCTTGCATAGGAAAAGGACGATTAAACCAACGGAAAAGTCGATGACAATCATCCAAAAGGGGCCATGCGCATACCGCAAATATGTGATAAAAACGCTGCGCCGCCAAACATTCCGGCGGCAAAAACGTTCTCAGGGCGGGGTGCAACTCCCCACCGGCGGTAATTGCGCGCAATGCGCATAGCCCGCGAGCGCTTGGTGACAGCACGGCTTCGGCGGTGCCTGACAGCAAGGTCAGCAGACCCGGTGTGATCCCGGGGCCGACGGTCATAGTCCGGATGAAGAGAGAACGGGATTGACAGCAAAGGGCCGTCCGCCGGCATTCGTGCGAGCGTGCGTCCCCTTGAATCCCCTTCGATTCATAACGCCCTGTTTTTCACACAAACAGGAGTCAGAACATGCAACCCACCGCAATCGACAGCAAAAGCAAACACCACCACGGCGAGCGCGTCGCGTTCATCCAGGCCTGCTGGCACAAGGAAATTGTCGATCAGAGCCGTAAAGGTTTCCTCGCCGAAATGATTGCCCAGGGCTATCAGGAGTCCGACATCGACTTCTTCGAAGTCGGCGGTGCCTTTGAAATGCCCCTGCACGCCAAGTTGCTGGCCAAGACCGGACGTTATGCCGGCATCGTCGCGGCAGCCCTGGTGGTGGACGGCGGGATCTACCGTCATGAGTTCGTCGCCCAGTCGGTGGTCAGCGGCCTGATGCAGGTGCAACTGGAAACCGAAGTGCCGGTGTTCTCGGTGTCCCTGACCCCGCACCACTTCCATGCCGGCGAAGAGCACCAGAAGTTCTTCTTCGAGCATTTCGTGCATAAAGGCCAGGAAGCGGCGAAGACGTGTGCGGATACGTTGCAGAAGATCCGTGCGTTGCGCCGCACAGAACCGCGTGCCGTAGCCGTCTAAACACCGCCTCTCCCTGTAGGAGCGAGCTTGCTCGCGATGGTCGTCAACGATAACGCGGGAAGCCTGGCACCCCGCGGCGTTTTCAGATTCATCGCGAGCAAGCTCGCTCCTACAGAGGTTAAATGTCGTGCTCAGGCCAGGTTTTCGTCGGTGGTCGGCACGATCAGGATGCCGGCACGCAGGCCATTCTTCACCCTGGGGTTCGGGAAGATGATCCGGGCGCCCTCTTCCTCGATGATCCAGCGGGTATTGGCGATGTCTTCAGCCAGCAGATAACCCACATCCAACTCGGAAAAATTCTCGATGTCAGCCGGCAGGTTCAAGCGGAAGCTGTCGCTGTGCTTGATGATTTCCCGTGCCACGCTGTACAGCTGCAAACCGTCCAGTGCCGCGTCCGTCAGTTCCGGCTCGGCACCTTCGATGATCAGCTTGAGGCGCTGCTCCAGCAGCGAGACATTGACCCCGGCGTTTTGTCCGAACGGCCGCGCCTTGCCGAGCTCCAGGGTGAAAGCCTCTGCGCCGAGCTTGTCGTAGGTGTAGGCGCTGAACACGATGGACGGCTTGTTCTGCAACAACACCGCTTCCATACCAGCGGCGCGCAAGCGAGCCAGTTCCAGGCGCGAATGCTGGCGCCCCTCCTTCCAGGGGTACAACGCGAACTGCTCGATCTTCGAGCCACGGATCGCGGTATGCAGGTCGTAATGCAGACGCTGGCGATCCGGCAGGCTGAAGAAACTCGCGGCCAGGCGCTCCAGCTCACAGGCGCGCAGGGCTTCGGAACCGCTGCTTTGTTCGTGACGGCCATTGAACAGTCGATTGACGTCCTGTTCGATGAAACGCTCGCCCTTGCGAATCGCTTCGGGGTTGCCGAACAGGAACAGAATACGTGCGCGCGGCTTCAAGTCACCGCGGGCGATGTCATGCAACAGGCGATCGAGCAACTCGATCGGCGCTGTTTCGTTGCCGTGGATCCCCGCCGACAGCAGCAGGTCCAGGCCGTTGTCACGCGCTTCGGGCGGCCGGACTTCCAGCGCACCCTCGCTCAGCCAGCGCATGCGCACGCCTTCGACAGTCAGTTGAGTCTTCTCCGCCGGTTCACGGCCGGCGAGGGTCAGTTCAAGCAGTTTGCCGAGGGCGAGCATAGAGCGGTTTCCTTAGTGATCGTGGTTGCAATCCGGGCCGTGAACGTGATCCTCATCGTCGGTGAGGTCAGCCGGTTCCATCTCCAGTTGCAGACTTACCAGATTAGTCGCCAATGGGCGCAGCAGCAGGTTGGCGTATTCGGCATCGCCTTCTTCGACGTCCACGCCGATCAGCAACTGACCACGGCCATCGTGCTGGATCCACAGCTCTTTGCCTTGCCACATGACCGCGACGCGGGTGCAGGAGGTCTCCAGTTGCGTGCCGTCGGTGTCTTCAAGGATCAGCTGCAGTTTGTCGCTCATGTAATTACGCTCTCGTTTGAGATGAAGCGACGCGCTGCCATGCAGGGCAGCGCGCCGTCGATCAATTGATCTGGAATGGATAAACCGCGCCCAGTTTAAGGATTTGCGTCAGTTCATCCAGTGCCGTCCGGCACTCAAGCAGCAATTGCGGGTCCGCCAGATCGTTTTCGGTCATGCGGTCGCGGTAGTGCTTCTGGACCCATTCGGTCAGTGTGCCGTACAACGGTGCCGTCATGATAACCCCTGGATTGACGGCCGCCAGTTCGGTTTCGTTGAGTGCGACGCGCAACCGCAGGCAAGCCGGGCCACCGCCGTTCTGCATGCTTTGTTTGAGATCGAAGACTTTCACTTCGCGGATCAGGCCACCGGAGCTGGTCAAACCCTGCAAGTACTGCCAGACACGCTCGTTGCCACGGCATTCTTCCGGCACGATCAACAGCATGGAGCCGTCAGGACGTGACAGCAGTTGGCTGTTGAACAGGTAGGAACGAACCGCGTCTTCCACGGTTACCGCAGAACGCGGTACGCAGATAGACTGAAATTTCCCACCGGCTTTGGCGAGTTTGCTCTGCAATTCGGCCAGCATCTGCTCGGTCTCGAGGAAGGCATCCTCGTGATAGAACAGCACTTCACCGTTGCCGACGGCGATCACGTCGTTGTGGAACACACCCTGATCGATCACCGACGGGTTCTGCTGCGCGTAGACCACGCCGTCATCGCTCAAGCCGTGCAAACGGGCAACGGCCTGCGACGCTTCGAGGGTCTGGCGCGCCGGGTACTTCTGCGGAGCCGGGTAGCGGGTGTCGAACGCGCTGCGGCCGAACACGAAGAACTCAACGCCGGCTTCGCCGTACTCGCGGCAGAAACGCGTGTGGTTGGCCGCGCCTTCGTCACCGAACTGCGCCACGGCCGGCAAGGCGGCGTGGTGGGCGAAGTGTTTCTGGTCAGCGAACATCGCCCCCAGCACGCGGCTGGTGGTCGGATGTTCGATGCTGCGGTGATATTTGCAGTTGAGGTTGGCGGCGGTGAAATGCACACGGCCATCAGCGGTGTCAGCGCTCGGGCTGACGGTGGCGGCGTTGGCCACCCACATGCTCGAGGCCGAGCAACTGGCTACCAGCAGCGGCATCGCGTCCTTGGCGGCGCGTTCGATCACTTCAGCGTCGGTGCCGCCAAAGCCCAGGCGACGCAGTGCGGCCACATCCGGGCGCTCTTGCGGTGCCAGTACGCCCTGCTGGAAACCCATTTCCATCAGCGCTTTCATTTTTGCCAGGCCTTGCAGCGCCGCTTCCTTGGGGTTGGAAGACTGCTGGCTGTTGCTCTGGGACGCGACGTTGCCGTAGGACAGGCCGCCGTAGTTATGGGTCGGCCCCACTAGACCGTCAAAATTGACTTCATAGGATTTCATCAGCGAGGCTCCACGAATCTGTTTTTATAAATGACATCTGCAAGATCGCAGGCGACCGCTTCGCGGTCGTTCGCCAGCAAGCCGGCTCCTACGTAGGAGCTGGCTTGCCAGCGATAAGGTCCGCAGGACCTTCCAACGCATTCAATAACCGCTTATTACGAAAGCCGTACACCCGGCGTCAACGCACTTGGCAGCGTCAGGCTCGGCGTTTCCAGCGAGGCCACCGGGTACGCGCAGTAATCCGCCGCGTAATAGGCGCTGGCGCGATGGTTGCCCGAGGCGCCGACGCCGCCGAATGGCGCACTGCTTGCCGCACCGGTCAGTTGCTTGTTCCAGTTGACGATACCGGCGCGGCTTTCCAGCCAGAACTGCTGGTAGCGTGCTTCGGAGTCCGACAGCAGACCGGCGGCCAGACCGTAGGCGGTGTCGTTGGCTTCAGCGATCGCCGCCTCAAAATCAGCGTAGCGGATCACTTGCAGCAACGGGCCGAACAGCTCTTCGTCAGGACGATCGGCGACGGCGGTCACGTCCAGAATACCCGGGGTCAGCAGGGCCGATCGAGCCTGTGGCTGGGTCATTTCCAGCAGTGCCACGGCACCATTGGCCAGCAGGTGTTCCTGTGCATCCAACAGTGCTTTCGCAGCGCCAAGAGAGACCACCGAGCCCATGAACGGCGCCGGTTGCTGATCGAAGGCACCGACTTCAATCGTCGCGCTGACCGCCACCAGGCGCGCCAGCAGCGAGTCGCCCCAGGCACCCTGCGGCACCAGCAGGCGGCGGGCACAGGTGCAGCGCTGGCCGGCGGAGATGAACGCCGACTGAATAATGGTGTACACCGCGGCATCGAGGTCGGCGACCTGATCGACCACCAGTGGGTTGTTGCCGCCCATTTCCAGCGCCAGGATCTTGTCCGGACGACCGGCAAACTGCTGGTGCAGGTGATTGCCGGTACGGCTGGAACCGGTGAAGAACAGACCGTCGATGCCCGGGTTCGCCGCCAGGGCGATACCGGTTTCGCGAGCGCCCTGCAACAGGTTCAATACGCCGGCCGGCAGACCGGCCTCGATCCAGCACTTGACCGTCAGTTCGGCCACTTTCGGCGTCAGCTCGCTCGGCTTGAACAGCACGCTGTTACCCGCCAGCAATGCCGGCACGATGTGGCCGTTCGGCAAGTGGCCCGGGAAGTTGTAAGGACCAAACACCGCCACCACACCGTGGGGTTTGTGGCGCAGCACGGCGGTGGCGTCGCCCAGCGGGCCGCTCTTCTCGCCGGTACGCTCGCGGTAGCTCTGCACCGAAATGGCGATCTTGTTGACCATGCTGGTCACTTCGGTCGCCGCTTCCCACAAAGGCTTGCCGGTTTCTTCACCGATGGTGCGGGCCAATTCGTCAGCGTGATTCTTCAGCGCAGCGGCAAAGGCTTCCAGCACCGAGATACGCTCTTCCAGGGTACGTCGCGCCCAGCCCGGGAACGCCTGACGCGCCGCTTGCACAGCCGACTCGACCTGAGCGGCGGTGGCACCGACGCCAGACCACAGCACCTGTTGGGTCACCGGGTTCAGCGACTCGAAGGCTTCGCCCTGACCGGCCAGCCATTCACCTGCGATGTAAAGCGACTTCATTATTTCGACTCCCGAGCTGCGGACAACGCCACGGCGCGCACTTGATCGCCAGCGTTGAGTTGAAGACGTTTGGCGGTCAGCGGGTCGACCACCAGGGTGCCGGCGGCCAGACGTGCCGGAGCGGCAGTGATGCGGCAGTCTTCGCGCTTGCGGTTGTGAATGATGAAAGGCGTGGCGTCGTCACCCGGGGTGCCAACCGCCAGCACCAGCGCCTGGCTGTCACGCACGGCGCGGATCTTGCCGGTTTCGCATTCGATGGCCGGGCCGGCGTCGAAAATGTCGACGTAGCCCTGGTAGCTGAAACCTTCGCTCTTGAGCATGGCCAGCGCCGGCTCGGTGTCCGGGTGAACCTGACCGATGACGTTGCGCGCATCCGGCGACAGGAAGCAGGTGTACAGCGGGAATTTCGGCATCAGTTCGGCGATGAATGCCTTGTTGCCCACGCCGGTCAGGTAGTCGGCCTGGCTGAATTCCATCTTGAAGAAATGCCGGCCCAGGCTTTCCCAGAACGGCGAACGCCCGGCTTCGTCGGAAACCCCGCGCATTTCGGCGATGATCTTGTTGCCGAACAGTTGCGGGAACTCGGCGATGAACAGCATCCGCGCCTTGGACAGCATGCGGCCGTTGAGGCCGCTGCGGTAATCGGCGTGCAGGAACAGCGAGCACAGCTCGGAGTTGCCGGTCAGGTCGTTGGCCAGGAACAGCGTCGGGATTTCACGATAGATGTTCAGCTCTTGCGAAGCGCTGACCGTCAAACCGACCCGGAAGTTGTACCAGGGCTCACGCAGGCCGACGGCGCCGGCAATGGCGGAAATGCCCACCACGCGAGCGTTGTCGTCTTCGAGGACGAACAGGTAGTCCGCATCTGCCCGCCCGGCTTCGCCGCGAAAGGTCTTCTCGGCCCAGCCGACCCGATGGGCCAGCCGTTCTTCGTTGGCCGGCAAAGTAGTCAGGCCGGTGCCGGTGCTGCGGGCCAGGTCGATCAGAGCGGGTAAATCGCTGCTGCGTACGGGACGAACGATCATGCTATCTCCTCAAACGGGCCGCTTGCGCCACCCGTGAAACTTCGCTGCTTTCTAGGCAAAACTCTCTGGCGATCAGAGCAGGCGTCAAACCGCTACCAGGCGCACGCTGGCACCTTCACCGACGCCCAGGGCTTCGGCCGCTTCCAGGTCCAGGGTCACCGGTTTACCCGGCGCGTAGTCAAGCTCGAGCATGACGGCGCGGTAGTCCTGCAACTGGGCATTGGCGACCAGATACTGGCGACCGACACCTTTGACCGGCTCGCCGATCTTCACCGGCACCACACGGCTCTGGGCGATCGAACGGATCCCCGAGACACGCGCATGCAGGGTCGGGCCGCCATCGAAGATGTCGATGTAGTGATCGGTCTCGAAGCCTTCGCGCATCAGGATGTCGAAGGTGATCTGCGCCCGCGGGTGCACCTGGCCCATCGCTTCCTGCGCGGAGTCCGGCAGCAGGGGCACGTAGATCGGGTAGTGCGGCATCAGTTCGGCGAGGAACGTACGGCTCTTCAGGCCGCACAGACGCTCGGCTTCAGCGTAGTTGAGGTCGAAAAAGTTGCGGCCGATGGCGTCCCAGAATGGCGAGTCGCCGTTTTCATCGCTGTAACCGACGATCTCGGTCACCACGGAATCGGCAAAACGCTCCGGATGGCTGGCCACGAACAGCAAACGGCCACGGGAGTTGAGTTCCGACCACGGCGAACCCACCAGATCGCGCTGCACGTAGAAACTGGTCAGCAAGCTGTTGCCGGTCAGGTCGTGGCACTGGGAGAGCACGTGGATCTTGTTGTGAATCTTCAGCTCGCGGGAAGCGTGCACGAACGTTTCGTTGCGGAAGCTGTAGAACGGCTCGGAGTAACCGGCCGACGCCACGATGGCCGAGCAACCGACCAGTTTGCCGGTGGCGGTGTCTTCAAGGACGAAGAAATAGCTTTCTTCTCCGTTGAAGCTCACTTCGGCGGCGAACGAGGCTTCGCTTGCCGCGATCTTGTCGCTCAGGCGCTCAACGTCATCCGGCAAGGAAGTGACACCAATCGGACTGTCCGCAGCCAGACGCTGTACCTCGCCCAGATCAGCCATTTGCGCGGGGCGCATCACCAGCATGGTGTCACTCCTTAATCAAGAACAGGTCGACCCGATTGGCCGACGGGGAAAAAAATACCGGGGTTGCTCAACACATCGCACTCTGTAGGCGCTGGCTTGCC
This sequence comes from Pseudomonas sp. GM55, assembly GCF_000282395.1. Lineage (NCBI taxonomy): Bacteria > Pseudomonadati > Pseudomonadota > Gammaproteobacteria > Pseudomonadales > Pseudomonadaceae > Pseudomonas > Pseudomonas sp. GM55. The sequence goes on from NZ_AKJJ01000139.1 coordinate 34,679, forward strand.
AGCGATGGCGGCCGTTTGATCACCGCAAGGCTCTCGGGCCTCTTCGCTGGCAAGCCAGCTCCTACAGGGGTAATGCGTCGGGCAGGCCCGGCACTGAAAAATGGTCTCGGCGCCCACCCTTGAGAATAGGCGCCGAGCGTCACGCTACCTGAATTCAGGCTTGTGTCAGTTTTGCCGCGGCACGTTCGAAACGGTCCAGGCCTTCGTCGATGTCCGCGTCTTCAACCACCAGGCTCGGCGCGAAACGCACCACGTCCGGGCCGGCTTGCAGCACCATCAGGCCTTCTTTTTCAGCGGCGTTGAAGATGTCCTTGGCCTTGCCTTTCCAGGCATCGCTCAAGACGCAACCGATCAACAGGCCCATGCCACGGACCTGGGTGAACAAGCCGTATTTTTCGCCGATCTGCTCCAGGCGCGCCTTGAACTTGTCGTGCTTGGCGTTGACGCCAGCCAGCACTTCAGGGGTGTTGATCACGTCGATCACCGCGCCTGCAACAGCACACGCCAGCGGGTTGCCGCCGTAGGTGGTGCCGTGAGTGCCGACGACCAGGTGCTTGGCCAGGTCTTCGGTGGTCAGCATGGCTGCGATCGGGAAACCGCCGCCCAGGCTCTTGGCGCTGGTCAGGATGTCCGGGATCACGCCGTAATGCTGGTAGGCAAACAGATGGCCAGTACGGCCCATGCCGGTTTGCACTTCGTCGAAGATCAGCAGCGCGTTGTGCGCGGTGCACAGTTCGCGGGCGCCTTGCAGGTACTCGAGTTCAGCCGGGATCACACCGCTTTCGCCCTGGATCGGTTCCAGTACGACAGCGCAGGTCTTGTCGGAAATGGCGGCTTTCAGGGCAGCCAGATCGTTGTACGGCACGTGGCTGATGCCGGTGATCTTCGGACCGAATCCGTCGGAGTACTTCGACTGGCCACCGACGTTCACGGTGAACAGGGTACGGCCGTGAAAGCTGTTGAGCGCGGCGATAATTTCGTACTTCTCGCTGCCGAAACGGTCGAAACCGACACGACGGGCCAGTTTGAAGGCGGCCTCGTTGGCTTCGGCGCCGGAGTTGCAGAAGAAGGCGCGGTCGGCAAAGGTGGCGTCGACCAACTTATGCGCCAGGCGCAGGGCCGGCTCGTTGGTGAATACGTTGGACACGTGCCACAGCTTGTTCGCCTGCTCGGTCAAGGCACCGACCAGCGCCGGATGCGCGTGGCCCAATACGTTAACGGCAATCCCGCCGGCGAAGTCGATCAGCTCGCGACCGGACTGGTCCCAAACGCGGGAACCGGCGCCACGCACTGGAATGAAAGCGGCAGGCGCGTAGTTGGGAACCATTACCTGGTCGAAATCGGCGCGTTCTACCGCAGCGTGATCAACGGACATCGGAGTCTCCTGAAGAGGAACACCCGCCTGAAACTGGCGAGCGATGGGGGGATTGTAAGGACAGTTTTCAGCCCGGCCTTGCCGCCAAGCGACAACTTCTTATAGCGCAAACCCCGGATTTTCCCGGGTTTACGGCAATGCGACATATAGGGTCGCAAAGGCGCAGTTTAACTGTCCGACAAGGTTAACGGCAGGGTTGCCAGGATTAGATTTGCCGAACCGGCTCGCACTCTGACCCAGCGCCGCACCTTTATCATCGCACGCGGATTTGCCTGGGCATTGTTCTGCGCCCAAGGATTGGCACGATGCCAATGTATAAAGATAGAAATTGAACAAACCCTCGCGCAGGTCATGGGCGTTCAGCCCATGCCCCTTGTCAGCCGAGGGTTAACCGCGCTCCGGCGGCACCGACGACAATTCGAACGGGCTACTGCTGCGCCGCTGGTTGCGATCTTCCCGCGGCGTGGCACCGAAGAAATTGCGATAGGCGCTGGAGAAATGCGGCCCCGAGGAAAAGCCACAGGACAGGCCGATCTGGATGATCGACTTGCTGGTTTGCATCAACATCTGCCGGGCCTTGTTCAGGCGCAGCTCCAGGTAGTACTGGCTCGGCACACGGTTGAGGTATTGCTTGAAGATCCGCTCCAGTTGTCGACGGGACACGCACACGTGCTGGGCGATTTCGTCGGTGGTCAGCGGCTCTTCGATGTTGGCTTCCATCAACAGCACGGCTTGAGTGAGCTTCGGATGACTGGAACCGAGGCGGTTCTGCAACGGAATGCGCTGGCGTTCGCCGCCTTCGCGGATACGTTCGACCACCAGCTCTTCCGACACCGCACCGGCCAGCTCCGCACCGTGATCACGGGCCAGCACCGCCAGCAGCAGATCGAGCACCGACATGCCGCCACACGCGGTCAGGCGATCGCGATCCCAGTCGAACAGGTGACTGGTGGCGATGACTTTCGGGAAACGCTCGGCGAAATCGTCCTGCCAGCGCCAGTGCACGGCTGCGCGATAACCGTCGAGCAAACCAAGCTGCGCCAACGGATAGACACCGGCCGACAGACCACCGATCACACAACCGGAACGCACCAGTTGCTTGAGCGCACTGCTGAGCGCCGGCGCAAGAGCGGTCGGCGGCTCGTCGGCGAGCAGGAACAGTTTCTGTAGATTCTCGAGCTTGCCGCTCCAGGGTTCGCCGGGCAGCTGCCAGGCACCTTCGGCTGGCAGTTCGGCCTGCAGGAACGACAGTTCATAAACAACGTCCGGATGCACACGCTGGGCAACACGCAAGGCCTCCTCAGCCAGCGCAAGCGTCAGTGCTTTAGTGCTGGGCCAAATCAGGAAACCAATTCGATGGGCAGTCATGGGCGAGCGATCCGAAGCGAAGAACAGTGATGAAGGCATGGGCCAATGCTAGCCCGTAAATGAACACAAATCGCAAAACCGGTAACGATACCCTGTAGGAGCCGGCTTGCTGGCGATAGCGGTGGATCAGTTTAAATACCTGTCACAGACATACCGCTATCGCCAGCAAACCGGCCCCTACAAATCGGGGCCGGCCTCTAATTTGTGAAGCATGCACTATCGCGGTGCACAACGGCAGTTCTGATTACTTCAGGCTACCCGAGAGGAATTGCTGCAAACGCTCGGATTGCGGGTTCACCAGCACTTCGCGCGGGTTGCCGCTTTCTTCCACCAGACCTTTGTGCAGGAACACCAACTGGTTCGACACTTCACGGGCGAAGCCCATTTCGTGAGTCACCACCACCATGGTCCGGCCTTCCTGGGCCAGGGCCTGCATGACTTTCAACACGTCGCCCACCAGCTCCGGGTCCAGTGCCGAGGTCGGTTCGTCGAACAGCATCACTTCCGGCTCCATCGCCAGCGCACGGGCAATCGCCACGCGCTGTTGCTCGCCGCCGGACATGTGGCCAGGGTAGGCGTCCTTGCGATGCGCCACGCCCACCTTGTTCAGGTAGTGTTCGGCTTTCTCGCGAGCTTCAGCCTTGGACACGCCCAGCACGTGCACCGGCGCCTCCATGATGTTTTCCAGCGCGGTCATGTGCGACCACAGGTTGAAATGCTGGAACACCATCGACAGGCGCGAACGCATGCGTTGCAGCTGCTTCGGGTCGGCGGCCTTCAGCGCGCCTTCCTTGTTCGCCACCAGCTTCAACTCTTCGTTGTTGAGCAGGATCTTGCCCGCGTGCGGCTGCTCCAGCAGGTTGATGCAACGCAGGAAGGTACTTTTGCCGGAGCCACTGGAGCCGATGATGCTGATCACATCGCCGGCTGCCGCTTTCAGGGACACGCCCTTGAGCACTTCGTGACTGCCATAGCGTTTATGCAGGTCTTGGACTTCAAGCTTGTACATGCGGTCGGTTCTCACAAAAACAGTCAGTCAGTCGTTGAGCAAGCGCCCGTGACGCAGCGCTTCGCGCCCCGCCACCTTGGCCAGCCAGAAACCGGGTTGGGCATAACGCAGCCGTTCAATGGCAAACAGCACCCCGGACGTACCAGCACACACCGTGCTGACCCGATCCGCCAACGGATCGATCACCTCAAAAATCTCGTCACCTGCTTCAACCCACTCACCGGGTTTGCGCAGGAAACTCACCACACCGGGGTGTGGTGCCAACAACAGCTCAGTGCCTTCGAACGGCATGCCTTCGCAAGGCTCCTGCGCAGGTTGCGGCCATTCACCACCGATCAGGCCTTGCTCGGCGAGAAACGCCAGAATGCCCTCGGCGTGGGCGCTGGCTTCCACGCGACCGGTGTCGGCCTGCCCGCCTAATTCAATGGTAGTTGCCAGACAGGCCAGCGGAATCTTTGCATCCGGGAACAGACGCGACAGACGCAACCACGGCAACGAGCAGGCTTCGTCGAACGAACTGCCACCGGAATCTTCCGCCAGCAGACCGACCCGCACATTCAGGTGCGCAGCCAGCGAACGCCACTGCGGCCAGTGCTGCGGCAAGGCATACATGTGCAGCGCCGCTTCGGCATCGCAATGCAGGTCCAGCACGACATCGGCGGTGCAGGCGTGGCTGAGCAGCACGCGCTGCATGCCTTGCAACTGGCTGCTCGCCTCTGGCAATGCGGCCAGATGATCGGCCATCGCCTGACGGATCAGGCGAATGTTGGCGTGCGGATCATCACCGAGGCTCTCGGCCAGCGCAGCCGCAACCGGCGCGCTCAACTCAACGAAGTCGCGGTTGAAGTTCTTGCCGCTGCCCGCCTCGAAACGCCCCTGGTGATTGCCCTGAAGCAGTTGACCGAGGCCCAGTGGATTGGCCACCGGCACCAGCTCGATCACACCATTGAGCAGGCCCTGAGCTTCGAGTTCGGCCAGACGCTTTTTCAGCTCGAACGCGGTGCGCATGCCCGGCAGTTCATCGGCGTGGAGGCTGGCCTGGATGTAGGCCTTGCGCTCACCACTACCGAAGCGGAACACCGAAATCCGGCGTTCGCTGCCCAGGTGGCTCCACGGCAAAGCATGATCGATGCGCTCCATATCAGTGCTTCCGCGGGGCCAGGTAGCCCAGCCAGCGGCGCTCGGCCATCTTGAACAGCTTCACCAGCATGAAGGTCAGGCACAGGTAGAACACGCCGGCGGTGATGTACGCCTCGAACGGCAGGTAGAACTGGGCGTTGACCGTGCGCGCGGCACCGGTGATATCGATCAGGGTCACGATGGACGCCAGACTGGTGGTCTGCAGCATCATGATCACTTCGTTGCTGTACTGCGGCAGCGCGCGGCGCAGGGCCGACGGCAGCAGGATGCGCTTGTACATCTTGATCCGCGACATGCCCATGGCCTTGGCCGCTTCGATCTCGCCGTTCGGCGTGGCACGCAGGCTGCCGGCGATGATTTCGGCGGTGTAGGCGCTGGTGTTGATTGCGAATGCCAGGCACGCACAGAAGGTTGCGCTGGACAGCCACGGCCAGAAGAAGCTTTCACGCACCGCTTCGAACTGCGCCAGACCGTAGTAGATCAAAAACAGCTGCACCAGCATCGGCGTGCCGCGGATCACGTAGGTGTAGAGCCAGGCCGACATGTTGACGACCGGGCTCTTCGAGACGCGCATCAGGCCCAGCGGCAATGCACACAGCAGGCCGAAGAACAGCGACAGCGCGAGCAGTTTGAGGGTGGTCACCAGGCCGCCAAGGTACAGCGGCAAGGCCTCCCAAATGACGTTGTAGTCGAAGATCATAGCTCAGCCGCCCTTACGCCTACCGAGTAGCGCTTCTCAAGGTGACGCAATGCCAGCAACGAGACACTGGTGATCACCAGGTACAACGCCGCCACTGCGAGGAAGAAGGTGAAAGGCTCGCGGGTGGCATCGGCCGCCTGCTTGGCCTTGAACATCATGTCTTGCAGACCCACCACCGAAATCAGCGCGGTGGCCTTGGTCAATACCAGCCAGTTGTTGGTGAAACCCGGAATCGCCAGACGAATCATCTGTGGCACCAACACCCGGAAGAACACCTGGAAACTGCTCATGCCGTAGGCCATGCCGGCTTCGGCCTGACCCTTGGGGATCGCCATGAAGGCGCCACGGAAGGTTTCCGACAGATACGCACCGAAGATGAAGCCCAGGGTGCCGATACCGGCCGCCAACGGGTTCAGGTCGATGTACTCGTCATAGCCAAGCATTGGAGCGACACGATTGAGCAGGTCCTGGCCGCCGTAGAAAATCAGCAGGATCAGCACCAGGTCGGGAATACCGCGGATCACCGTGGAATACAGATCGCCCAGCCAGGCCAGCCAGCGCACTGGCGAAAGACGCAGTGCCACGCCGATCAGACCCAGAACAATGGCCAGGGCCATGGACGACAAGGCGAGCTGAAGCGTCAGCCAAACGCCATCGAGGATGACAGCCCCGTAGCCTTTCAACATGATTCAGGTCCTCGAAAGTTGGGATGAAAAAATGGCGCAAACCTCAGAGATCCTGTTGCTTGCGCCATTTCGGACTTGTCGCTTGGACGTATTACTTGCCGTAGATATCGAAGGCGAAGTACTTGTCCTGGATTTGCTTGTATTTGCCGTTCTCGCGAATCGACGCGATGGCGGCGTTGAGCTTGTCCAGCTCAGCCTTGTCGCCCTTGCGAACCGCAATACCTACGCCGTCGCCGAAGTATTTGACGTCGGTGAACGCAGGGCCGACAAACGCGAAGCCTTTACCGGCGTCGGTTTTCAGGAAACCGTCATCCAGCAGCGTAGCGTCTGCCACGGTGCCGTCGAGGCGGCCGGCGGCCACGTCGAGGTAAATTTCGTTCTGCGAACCGTATGGCTTGATCTCGGCACCCAGCGGGGCCAGGACTTCGCGGGCGAAACGCTCGTGGATCGAACCACGTTGCACGCCGATGTTCTTGCCCTTGAGCTCGGTCAGGCCTTCGCTGACCTGAGTGCCGGCCTTCATGACCAGGCGAGCCGGGGTGTTGTAGTACTTGTTGGTGAAGTCCACGGACTTCTTTCGATCTTCAGTGATCGACATGGACGACAGGATCGCGTCGATCTTGCGCACTTTCAGCGCCGGGATCAGACCGTCGAACTCTTGCTCGACCCACACGCACTTGACCTTCATCTCTTCGCACAGGGCGTTGCCGATGTCGTAGTCGAAACCCACGATGCTGCCGTCCGGCGCTTTCGACGCGAACGGAGGGTAAGCCGCTTCAATACCGATTTTCAGAGGTTTTTCATCGGCGAAGGTTGGCAGGGACAGCACGGACAGTGCCAGGGCGCCAAGCAGCACGAGTTTCTTCATCTTGGGACTCCATCGGTAAAGGGCTAAAACGGCAGAGTGAGCGACAGCCCAATATGCGAATGAGTGGAACCGGAAAGCGTTGCTGCGTCCTGGGAAGCGGGCGTTGAAATTCAACACGGGCAACGACGAGCGAGTGATCGGCATTCTAACGACAGGCCCGAAGCCGATATTTCTTCAATGCGACAACTAATTACAGAAGCACTGAGAATGCCGTTTCGGCACGTTGACAGCCCTGCAAAATCATGCAAAGGCAAAAGACATTGAACCGATCTATATTGCAAATTGCGGGCCTATTATTGGCAAACCCTTCTAATCCGGCAAGCACAGCGTAGGGTCTTATTTTTCATCAGTGGTTTTGAGGCCCCGATACAGGGCGGGCGTTTCCCAATGCCCCGTACTGGCGCGATGCGGTTACACATTCAGTAACCTGAAAGATCGCGGGTAACAGTAGGAAAATGCCGACAGAGGAACCCGATAATTATTGGTAGATGTTGCTGTATTGCCTGACAGATCGCCTTCGCGGGCAAGCCCGCTCCCACAGGTTTTTGTGGTGTGGTTCGGATCGCATTTACACCGCGAATCCCTGTGGGAGCGGGCTTGCCCGCGATGAGGCCAACCCAAACAACACAAAACTCAAGCCCAGAAAAAAGCCCCACCCGGCGCAATGCCAGGCGGGGCTTCAAGTGACTCAGAATCGCCGCTTACGCAACATTCATCATCTTGTGCGTATCAATCAAATGCTGCACCACACCCGGATCAGCCAGGGTCGAAATATCCCCCAACCCCTCATACTCAGCCGTCGCAATCTTGCGCAGAATCCGGCGCATGATCTTGCCCGAGCGAGTCTTTGGCAGGCCCGGCGCCCACTGGATGACATCGGGTGAAGCAATCGGGCCGATCTCTTTGCGCACCCAGTTTTTCAGCTCCAGGCGCAGTTGCTCGCTTGGCTCTTCGCCATTTTTCAGGGTGACATACACATAAATGCCCTGCCCCTTGATGTCGTGCGGCACACCAACCACAGCGGCTTCAGCGACTTTCGGGTGAGCGACCATCGCGCTTTCGATCTCGGCGGTGCCCATGCGGTGGCCGGACACGTTGAGCACGTCGTCCACGCGACCAGTGATCCAGTAGTAACCATCGGCATCGCGACGGGCGCCGTCACCGGTGAAGTACATGCCGCGGAACGTCTTGAAGTAAGTGTCGACGAAGCGGTCGTGGTCGCCATACAGCGTACGCGCCTGGCCTGGCCACGAATCGAGAATCACCAGGTTACCCTCGGCCTCGCCTTCGACGATGTTGCCCAGGTTATCCACCAGTGCCGGCACCACGCCGAAGAACGGACGCGCCGCAGAGCCCGGCTTGAGGGCGTGAGCGCCCGGCAGCGGGCTCATCATGTTGCCGCCGGTTTCGGTCTGCCACCACGTATCGACGATCGGGCAACGGGACTTGCCGACATTCTTGTAGTACCAGTCCCAGGCTTCCGGGTTGATCGGCTCGCCGACCGAACCCAGCAGGCGCAGGCTGCTGCCGTCAGCGCCTTCAACAGCGGCCGTGCCCGAGGCCATCATGGCGCGGATCGCGGTCGGTGCGGTGTAGAGGATGTTGACCTTGTGCTTGTCGACGATCTTCGCCACCCGGGTGATGTCCGGGTAGTTCGGCACGCCTTCGAACAGCAGCGTGGTCGCGCCGTTGGCCAGAGGGCCGTAGACTATATAACTGTGGCCGGTGACCCAGCCGACGTCGGCGGTGCACCAGTAGATTTCACCCGGGCGATAGTCGAACACGCGCTCGTGGGTCATGGCCGCGTACAGCAAGTAGCCGCCCGTGGTGTGCTGCACGCCCTTCGGCTTGCCAGTAGAGCCGGAGGTGTAAAGGATGAACAGCGCTTCTTCGGCGCCCATCTCTTTCGGCGCACTAACGGTGCCGGCCACTTTCATCAGGTCCTCGAACCAGATGTCGCGATGCTGGTTCCACTTGATGTCGCCACCGGTGCGCTTGCACACGATGACTTTCTGGATGCTGCTGGTTTCCGGGTTGGTCAGCGCGTCGTCGACATTGGCCTTGAGCGGGATTTTCTTGCCGGCACGAATGCCTTCGTCGGCAGTGATCACCACTTTCGAGCGGCAGTCGATGATGCGACCGGCAAGGGCTTCCGGCGAGAACCCGCCAAACACCACCGAGTGAATCGCGCCGATCCGGGTACAGGCCAGCATGGCGACCACGGCTTCGGGGATCATCGGCATATAGATAGTCACCACGTCGCCGCGGTGCACGTCCTGACCACGCAGGGCGTTGGCGAACTTGCAGACTTGCTCGTGCAGTTCACGGTAAGTGATGTTGCGGCTTTCGGCAGGGTCATCGCCCTCCCAGATGATCGCCACTTGATCGCCGCGCTCGGCCAGATGACGGTCGAGGCAGTTGTAGGAAACGTTCAGGGTGCCGTCGGCGAACCATTTGATGTCGACATGGTGATCGTCGAAGGAAGTCTGCTTCACCGTGGTGAAAGGCTTGATCCAGTCGAGGCGCTTGGCTTGCTCGCGCCAGAAGCCGTCCGGGTTGACGACCGACTGCTGGTACATGGCCTTGTAGGTCGCCTCGTCGGTCAGCGTGTTAGCCAGAACCTCGGGACGAACGGGATACAGGGAAGCCGCACTCATCTTTCTTACCTCGGTGGAATAGTTGTTTTTGTATGGCCCTGTTGTAGCCCGGGCCGGGCCTATAGAACCATTCGACGATGGTAGTAACAAGCCCCTACAAAATGTCGTGAATACCCCTACTCCGCCCACAGTTCCCTGTAGGAGCGAGCCCTGCTCGCGATGGTCGTCAACGATAACGCGCCCAACCTGATACCCCGCGGTGCCCTCAGGTTCATCGCGAGCAAGCTCGCTCCTACAAAAAAGAAGAGGTTATTCGGGGATTGTTACAGGATCTGTCAAAGGTGTTTATCAAAACCACGGCTATATGAACTTATCCGCCACCCCTAAAATCTGCCACGCCAACCCGGCAACCTGAGTTAACCAAGTTACAGCCCCCACGAAGGCAGTTAACCCAAACCCAGTAGTTCAGCTCCACACGCAACCCCAAAAAGGTTGCGTGAACCCACTCGACCTTAGAAAGGTAAAATTCAAATGAAAGCTTTATTGGTTCTGGCCCTCAGCAGCGTGTGCGTAACCGCCATGGCAGGCGAGGTCCCGGCTGATGTCGCGCAGCAACAACCGCCCATTGAGGAATACACTTACTCGATGAACCTGGACATCGCCAAAGTGATCTCCATGAGCGAAGCCCCGAATGTTTGTGAAGTTGTGCCAATGAAAATGGAATACGAAGATTCCAACGGTCAACGGCATATCCTGCGTTACAGCGCGATGGGCAACGGTTGCTCTAACGGCTGATCCTGCTTCACCCCTCCCCCGAAAAGGTTCGACCCACCCGCCGCAATCAGGCAGATGAAGCGCCGAACCTTAATGATCGATTAAATCGATTATTGTAAGCATTTATTTGCGCTTTTTAATCGAAATAGTCGGCGTAGTATCAATTGCAACCCAAGACAAACGACGCCCAAGAATCTGGAGCACTGACCATGAAAACCCAACTGATCCTCGCCCTCACCCTCTCCGTACTGGCTGCCAACACCTTCGCTGCCGATGGTTACGACCGCACTGGCTCGGCTGCTTACACCAGCGAAGCCTCTGTCGCTTCCGACGGTTACGACCACACCGGTTCAGCGTTCTTCGCAGCCGATGGCGCAGACCACATTGGCGCAGGCAAACTCGCTTCCGACGGTTCTGATCACACCGGCGCCGCCCGCCTCGCCGCCGATGGTGCCGATCACGTCGGTGCCGCTCGCCTGAGCTGAGCCGCCAGCACGACTTCATGGCCCGACTTCGGTCGGGCCTGGTTGTGTCTGGAGCCCGAGAAAACCCCACCGAAACACAAGATGTAGTGAAAAAAGCCTTTTTTGGTTATTTCTTGAGCAAAAATAATCCAGGGCAAAAACCCAGGAAAAAAAATCTTCCCCCGCCAACATCGTTCAAAGCCCTGTAAACCCTCGCTCTGACCGAAAAACGGTCGCCGTCGACCGATCCGTGAGCCATTTCGTCGCACCACAGCACGCAAAACTTCCCTATAATGCGGGGGTTAAACGGGCCTGCAATATTCCCTTACAGGAATGAAAAGCCAGTCTGAAGCCCCGCACAAGCCATCAAAGCTTGCTGCGCCCATCAGTGGCTCTCGGAACCCCGTACAAAATTCTGTTTGATGCCTGCGTATAGCTGCTGCAAAAAACGATTCCTTTAGATCCAACGCGGCCAGTAAGGCCGTGTGAAAAACCGACCTATCCAATTTCACACGGGCACACTGGCCCTCACGCAGGAGACGACACGTCATGCTGAGCTGGGACGAATTCGACAAAGAAGACACGGAAGTAGCAGTCAAGAGCGCCAACGCCGGCCACGCCGCCGAAGCCAACATGGACCGTCTCGACAGCGCTGGCGGTGCCGCCGCCCTGGAAGCCCGTGCCGTGACCGCCGCTGACTCCGCCGCAGTTGCCCGCGCCAAAGCCGCCCTGGATTCGCTGGACGTGGCCGAAGGCCTCGCCGAACTCGAAGGCGCCTCCGCCCGTGTCGCCGTTGACGAAAAGCGCATGATCAACTGCCGCGCCGACCTCAACCAACTCGTACCCTTCAAGTACGACTGGGCCTGGCAGAAGTACCTGGACGGCTGCGCAAACCACTGGATGCCGCAAGAAGTCAACATGACCGCCGACATCGCCCTCTGGAAAAACCCGGAAGGCCTGACCGACGACGAGCGCCGCATCGTGATGCGCAACCTCGGCTTCTTCTCCACCGCCGACTCCCTGGTTGCCAACAACCTGGTCCTGGCCGTGTACCGCCTGATCACCAACCCGGAATGCCGCCAGTACATCCTGCGCCAGGCTTTCGAAGAAGCGATCCACACCCACGCCTACCAGTACTGCATCGAATCGCTGGCCATGGATGAAGGCGAAATCTTCAACATGTACCACGAGATCCCATCGGTCGCGAAAAAAGCCACCTGGGGCCTGAAATACACCCGCTCGATCTCCGATCCGAAGTTCGAAACCGGCACCGTCGAAACCGACAAAGAACTGCTGCGCAACCTGATCGCCTACTACTGCGTCCTGGAAGGCATCTTCTTCTACTGCGGCTTCACCCAGATCCTCTCCATGGGCCGCCGCAACAAAATGACCGGCGTCGCCGAGCAGTTCCAATACATCCTGCGCGACGAATCCATGCACCTGAACTTCGGCATCGACGTGATCAACCAGATCAAAATCGAAAACCCGCATTTGTGGGATGCTGAAATGAAGGAAGAAGCTTCGCAGATGATTCTGCAGGGCACTCAGCTGGAGATCGAATACGCTCGTGACACCATGCCTCGTGGTGTGTTGGGCATGAATGCGGCGATGATGGAGGACTATCTGAAGTTCATCGCTAACCGTCGTCTGAGCCAGATTGGTTTGAAGGAAGAGTATCCAGGGACGACTAACCCGTTCCCTTGGATGAGCGAGATCATGGACTTGAAGAAAGAGAAGAATTTCTTTGAGACTCGGGTTATTGAGTATCAGACTGGTGGGGCGTTGAGCTGGGATTGATTCTGGCTTGAGTTACTTGCTTGAAAAAGGTCGCCAAATGGCGGCCTTTTTTTTAAAAAAAGCGAATTATCCACCTTAAAATGCTTTTCTTGACAGGGGTAATCCGCTAGCGACTACTTTAGATCAATCGTCGAAAACCCATCGACCACGCTTCATGCTTTTCAGTTCCTCAACACTCAGCAGCGTTCCGGGTTTTCGATGAACAACCGCGTGGCAGTTTGCGCAGAGAGTAATCAGGTCCGTCGTAGGGTCTATAACTGATTCTCCTCATATTCAGAAATTGGCTTCACATGGTGCACATGGATGAAGCCTCTTGCGTGCTCGCCGTACGCTTTCTCGAAATCAAAATCACAGGCTTTGCAACTGAGTCCATGAATAGCTATTGCCTGACGCCGAAGTTTTGGACGGCGCTCATATTTCACACCGAAATATGAGATTTTTTTCCCTTCGGTACCGATGACCCTAGTTTCAAAGTCCTGCGCACCACCGGCTAGGCTGGGATTGTCGACTTGATCCGACTTCAGCACCGCATGGGCATAGATGCTGTCAAACACGGTTTGATCAATCGCCCGGACACCGTTACGCCAGTAATTATCCTTGAGCTTTGGAGGAATCTGTTCCAGATACTTTTCACCAACTTTGTTCGGGACTGCAAATTCAAAGGGTTCAAAGCCATCAATGACTGCAAACAAGTCACCTTTTGTGCTGTTCTTGTCTGCATGCACCTTCCCAATTCGAGCAACTCCAAAATAATGAGGTTGGGCGCTAAGGCGCCGATCCGAAAAGGCCTTATTTCTCATTTTGCCTTTGTAATACAGCACCGCGGTTCCTTCGGTAAGAATCGCTCTGTACTGCTTCGGAAAGTGGTAAAGGTCACCTGTTTCATCGGCCCACTTCGATTCATCATTTTCGACAATGACTGCTGGCATCCATTCATCCTCTTAGCGGAGGATGAAGCCTACCAAATTAAGAGAAAATTCCTACACGACCAGCGAAAGAATCCTATGCACGGGCGATCTGGCGAGATCGCAGCCTTCGGCAGCACCTACACCGACCGGATCCCCCCGTGGAATCGAGGCTCTATGCAAATCCGTAGGAGCTGCCACAAGCTGCGATCTTTCGCGGTATGGCATTGGAGCAGGCACCTCACCTCCCCAACCCACTAATCCGCCAAGGACACACCGCCGCCCTAACCCCACTAGGCCCAACAATCTCCGGCGTCTGCCCCAACGATCTCGCGCTCAACACACTCCCCACCCGCTCAATCAACTGATCAAACCCCAACGTCGCATCCTCCTGATGCAACTTGCGCAGTTGTTCAACCAGGGCATAGGTGAACGCGCCGTAGCTGTTCGACCCCACCTCATACTCATTGGCCTTTTCGTTCTCCCGCGCAGCGTAGAGCATCAGCGGCATGTAGGGCCCGTGGTGGCCGTAGAGTCTGGTTTGGCGCAGCAGTTGGGCTTTTTTCTCCGGGCGCAGGCCGGTGGCGGCGCCTTGGGTGGTGCGGGTGCGGGTGAGGCCGCGGGTTTTGTTGTCTTGTTCGCTGAAGTCGCGGCGGTCGGCGTCGGTGGCGTAGACGCGGCGGTCCCAGTCGCCGGCGTAGGGGTCCCAGCGCAGCATGCGGTGGCGGATGTCGCTGGGTGGGGTGATGCCGCGCACGCGGCCGTTGCCGCGGGTCATGCCGCCAGCGTAGCAGCAGTCGAACATGACGGTGAGTCTGGCGCCGTGGCCGTCCGGGTCGAATGGCAGGTGGCTGTAGAACTGGCGGAACAGTTTGTCGGTGAAGTGGGTGCTTTCGTCGTCCCAGTCGAAGTCGTGGAGCACCAGGGTTTCGTCCATGCAGTCGGCTTCGCCGCTGCTGCTGTAGACCGGCAACTGGGTGCCGTGGCCGGAGTAGAACAGTACGCGCTCGTCGCCGGCACGGGCGCCTTCCACCAGCCATTCGAGGCGTTCGACGAAGTTGGCCCGGGTCGCTCGGGCGTCGTGCAGCAATCGGATGTCGCCGGCGTCGTAGCCGCTTTCCTGAAGCATGCGGCTGATCAGGTAGGTGTCGTTGATGCAGCCCTCGAGGCGTGCGCTCGGGTCGAGGTAGTCGTTGATGCCGACCACCAATGCGCGACGTTTGCGTTGGCCGCTGCGGGACAGGAACGCCGGCACTTCCAGCGCTCGCGCCGCCACCACATCGCGGGCCAGTTGCGGCCACAGGCCGGTCTGGCTGGTGGGTGAGGACAAGTAGGCCTGGGCGGCGTGATTGAGGTCGAGCAGGTCATCGCGCAGCGGCACGCTGAACTCGGTTTGCAGGTCGACCCGCGCTGAATCCGGCGAGGTGATCGGCCGGGTCAGCAAGCCGTCGTTGGGGTTGTGGAGGTGGAACCAGCGGCGGATGCCTCGGCCGTTTTCGCTCAGGCGCAGCACCCGCCCGCCCCACACTTCGCGCATCACCAGCGGCAGTGCGATCGGCGAGCCGAAGCTGACGAACACTCGGCCATCGATGCGTTTGAGTGCCGAGCCTTTTTTTGCCACCGAGCGGCGCAGGGCGTCATAGCCGATCAGGCTGCCCAGGCCTTGGGCGAAGATGATCTGCGGATTGAAGGCCTCGATCTTCTCCAACAGATGTTGCGTCAGTTCAGTACGCAACTCGGCGTCTTCGATCCATTGCACGATGGCGCCAACTGTGGTGCGCAACATCTGATTGACCGGCAGGCCCCAACTGCCGAAGTTCTCGTCGGCCTTGCCCCTGGCGTCGGCGCTCAGCATCGCCAGGCCTCGGGTGATCTGGGCGAAGTCCGGCCCGTCCTTGAGTTGCTCATCGAAGGACAGGAAGTCGATGTCCTGGTCATCGATGGGGCGGCCGTTCTGTGCCAGTTGAGTACGGATCAATGTGCGCCACTGGTCCTGCCAGTTCGCATCGATGCCGCCCTGCCCCTGGCCGGCTGGCGTGAACCCGACACCTGGCAGGCACAGGACGCGCAGCCGTGTTGGCGCGACTTCCGCTCCCGGTTCTGCCAAGGCTTTGCTGGCAGGCACTGCAACGGGGCGAACGGCTTGACCCTGGGCGGTGACCATCAAATCCTGCAGGCGCCGCAGTTTCGCCTCCAGGCTGTCGGCACTGGGCGCGGCAGGCGTGAGCGCGGCCTGAGCCGGATCAGCCAGGGCGCGGCTGCGGTTGCCGAGAAAACCGCTGACCCATTGGGCGCTGCTCTTCCAGATCTGCTCTGGGTCGAGGCCGTCGAGGTAACCGGTGGCGCTGTCCACCACTTGCCGACTCTGGGTCGCCAGTTCCGACTCGATCAATGGCAACCCGACGCGACTGGGCACCACGGTGGCCGCCAGTTTTGGCGCAGCCGTTACGCCTGGTGCAGTACGCCAGATGGGTGCATTGCCAAAGTGCTGCGCCGCGACCACTCGTGGGCCAAGGGCACTGCGCGGTAATTTGAAGTGATCACAAAGAAACGCCAGCAGGCTGGTGTGATCGTAATGCTGGGCCTGGACGTTACCCGTCCAGGGAATCAAGCCTGGCTTGAGCCACGGCGAGGCCAGGATCGCCGGAACACGCACACCGAGGCGGGTGAAGGGATTTTTCCATGGGACATCGACCGTTGAACCGGTCGCCACGCAAGTCGGCGGCACCACGTGGTCATGGAAGCCGCCATGTTCGTCGTACAGCAGCACAAACAGGGTTTTGTTCCAGACAGCGGTATTGGCCGACAAGGCATTGAACACCTCACCGACAAACTGATCGCCGAAGCGCAAATCTTCGGGCGGATGATGCGACACATTGGGCCCGAGTTTGCCGTTGAGCAGGCCATAGCTCGGCTCGATCCAGGACAGTTCAGGGAGTTTGTTGCCGGCGACGTCCGACTTGAAGTCGTCGATGCTCAGGTGCTGCAAACCACCCTTGACCAGTGCCGCCAGCGGAATCGCGCCATCGGAATAAATCCGCGCGTCGTGGCCGTTGTTGCGCAGCAGCGAAAAAATACTCTCGCCACCGAACTGTGCGATCAGGCTTTTGATACCGGCCAGCACTGTGCCAGTGGAAGGCATCAGCAAGTGACCATTGCAACTGCCGAGCATGGCAAAAAAACGGTTCGGCCAGGTGGGGCCCGGAACTGAGGAAAACCAGCGATCACACACGGTGAAATTGCGCGCCAGTCCGTGGATGGCCGGCAACGTATCCTTCGCTGGCGTGGCGCCGAACGGGATGTAGTTCATCGCCCGTTGGGCCATGGACTGCGACCAGGTCTTGTACACTTTCAGGTCGCTGCGGGCCTTGTCGTAGGCGTCCTGGGCAAACCCGGCGAGCGTAGGGTTGGCCGGGCTGGTCTTGAAGGAGACGCCCAGTTGTTTTTCCACGTTGACGAACTCGTGGCCGAGGTCGAAACCCTCGCTGTTGCTCGGCGGTAGTGCCGGAGGCAGAGGGGGCGGCGGCGCCCACAAGCTGTAGTTTTCCGGGAACTCCGATGCCTGGGTGATCACCGTCGAATTGCCATTGGCCAGCTTCAGCGGGTTGGTGCTGGGCGCCTTGCGGTTGATACCGTCACACGCGGCATTGATGCTTGTGTAATCCCCCAGCAAATGGTCGAACGAACGGTTTTCCATCATCAGCACGACGACGTGCTCAATTCCGGCGGGCCAGTTATTGGGCATGGAGCGCTCCCTGATGTGAAGTCTCGATTTCGGCCTCTCGGGTTTCACGGCAATCAAGGCCAGGATGGCTGGTCAATCCGCCTGGCCCGGCGCTTGAGCATGAGGCAGGCGGCGATTCGATCTGCCAGACAACGCTAGTCAGGCGATAGGGGCTTGTCCAATGGCGGGAGCACCTATCCTTTCACCCAATCCACCGAATACGTCGCCACATAGCTATCCACAGCCGCCCCAACCGTCGGAAAAAACGCCGTCTCCCCCAACCGCGCAAACAACCCGAAGCGCTTGAGCTTGTCCTTGACCGGGTCTTTCATTTCGGCAATGCACAACTCGATACCCGTCGCGTGCAGGGTGTCGTCCAGTTCGGCCAGCATGTCGGCGGAGGTCACGTCGACGCTGGTGACCGGCTCTGCGGCAACCACCAGCCAGCGCACGGGGGTGGGCGATGCCGCCACGGCGTCCAGCACGCGGTCATGGAACAGCTCGGCGTTGGCAAAAAACAAAGGCGCATCCCAGCGAAACAGGACCAGGCCGGGTATCAGGCGCGCGTCGGGGTAGCGTTTGATGTCGTGGTAGCCCTTGACCCCGTCGGCGCGCCCCAATACCGCGGAGTAAGGGCGCCAGGCATCCCAGAGGAATTCAATGATCGCAATCACGATGGCCAGGCCGATGCCCTCGATCGCGCCGAACACGGCCACGCCGACCGTACAGACAATCGATAGCCAGCATTCCCAGCGCTGGATGCGATAGATCCGTCGCAGGTCGCTGATCTCGATCAGGCCAATGGCCGAGGCGATTACGACCGCCGCCAGTGCGCTGGACGGTAAATGTTGCAGCAGGTCCGGTGCCACCACCAGCAGCAAGGCCACCGCCAGCGCGCCGACGACGCCGGTCAGTTGGGTTTTGGCTCCGGCGGCCTCGGCCACGGGAGTCCGTGACGAGCTGCTGCTGATCGGGAAACCCTGGAAAAAACCGGCCGCCAGGTTGGCGATACCGAGGCCCACCATTTCCTGGTTCGGGTTGACGTAAGTACGGGTTCGCGCCGCGTAGACACGGGAGAGCACGCTGGTGTCGGCGAACGAGACGAGTGCGACGGCGCAACCACCGATCAGAACCGGGACGATGTCGGCGCTGGTGATCCAGGGGATGGCGAAGCCGGGCAAACCTTGCGGGAGCGAACCGAGGACCGACACACCGGCGCGTGTCGCAAGGTCGAATACACCTACGGCGACCGTCGCGCCTGCCACGGCGATCAGGATGCCCGGCCATTGCGGTCTTCTTTTGAGCAACAGGATCACTGCCAGGGTGAGCCCGCCGACCATGAATGTGGTCCAGTTGACCTTTCCCTCCATCACCGCTGAGGCGATGGCCCCCAGGTTTCTCAATGGACCGCCAGACTCAATCGAAAAGCCGAACAGCTTGGGCAGTTGGCTGATCAATACGGTCAGTGCGATGCCGTTCATGTAGCCGTAGCGGATCGGCGTGGACAGCAGCTCGGTCACAAAACCCAGGCGCGCGAGACCGGCCAGGATACACACCGCTCCCGAGACGATCGCCATCATCCCCGCCAGGGCGACGGCTCGCTGCGGATCGCCGCCGGAGAGAGGAATGATGACCGCAAGGATGACAGCCACCAGGGACGAATCCGGTCCCATCACCAGAATCCGGCTGGGGCCGAACACGGCATAGAACAGCAGCGGAACGATAGTCGCGTACAGGCCATAAATGCCGGGCACGCCCGAGGCCACCGCATAAGCAATACCGACCGGCACCAGCATCGTGGTCAGCACCAGGCCGGCCACGATATCGTAACGCAACCATGCCGATTGGTAGTCGCGCAGCATGCCCAGCCCTGGCAGCCAGCGGCGCCAACCGGTCGGTTCATCCCGACGTGCTATCCGGCCCGGCTCCGGGAGGGGGGGCGATGCATCTGAATGGCTCATGAAACCGCCCTCATTGATGGACTGTGCAGACCCGGCGATATCGAAGTGATCTCAGTGTAGCTATTGCTTCGAATGCGCCATCACTGGAAGCTGTTCGCATAAAGGATTTGGAACCCGACATGAAATTCGACCTCGCCTACTGCCTCAGCCTCAACGACAAGTTGTCGATCTATGACGTTCGGGATCTGAATTTTGACGAGACGATGGCGTTCGATTCGGCCAAGGAGCATTTCCAGTGCCCCAACGATGCCTGTCGTTTGGCGTTCGATGCGACCAATGAGCTGGGCACCTTCAACGCCAGGAA
Organism: Pseudomonas sp. GM55; assembly: GCF_000282395.1. Taxonomy (NCBI): domain Bacteria; kingdom Pseudomonadati; phylum Pseudomonadota; class Gammaproteobacteria; order Pseudomonadales; family Pseudomonadaceae; genus Pseudomonas; species Pseudomonas sp. GM55. The sequence continues at coordinate 54,351 of NZ_AKJJ01000139.1, forward strand.
TGTGAATTACGTGCGCACACCGCACTTCAAGAACCTGCCGAGTACGCGGCATGTCGAGGGGTGTCCCTATGCAAGCCTGAAGACACCAGCATCGGGTGTGGAGGATGCAGAAACGGATGACAGTCGCGAGGAGCATTTCCCGTCGGAATTGTTACTGACCAGGCGCGAGTATGTGCGCAAGCCGTCCAGTCCGAAGGTCGCAGCGGACGGGGTGCGGGATGAGTCGTTGACGCCTTCGGCGCCAAGCAACGTCGAGCAACCGGGCAGAGAGTCAGCACCGGACAAGACCAGCATCTTCGCCCACCCGGTGGAGTGCTTTGTGTCGAACTTCGACGACAAGGATTTGCTCAAGCGTGTGCCGCTGAAGATTGGCGAGCACACCGCGCCCTACGGGTCGTTTTTCAAGAAGATCGAGTACCTGCAAGACAACAAGGGGCTGATCTACTGGGGCAAGGTCAAGGAGATCAAGGACTACACCCAGAGTTTTCGCATCGATTTCGAGAAGAAGGTCTGGTTCGAGAAGAAGCCTTACTCGGTCAATGTCTACCTGAGCAAAAAGCTGATCGACAGCTACCGCAAGCGCAAGGCGTTCCTGGAGGAGATCAAGCACGCCATTGAGAGCGGGCGGGAGTTGTACTGCTTCTTTTATGGGGTGACGCCGGAATTGAAGCAGGTGCCGAGCAAGAAAAATCCCGAGCAGACGTTCGGAGTGTTCAGCGCCAACATCGAGAATCTGGATCACTTTATCGTGCGGGAAGCGCCGGGGTTGGCGGACAAGTAAGCGCAGCGCCGTTCGTCTGCCTGAAAAGACAAATCAAAAAATGCGTTTGATCCGGGCTCAAAACAACTGTACAAAAACACAGTATATTTTGAACCAACACTCTCGAGCCCGGAGAACACCATGGCCTCTCAAGCGATGAAAATCACCCTGGAACGTATCGCCCTCTTCCAATTCACCCCGGCCCACTGCGCCCAGGCCCGAGCGATGCTGGGCTGGAGTGTGGAAGAGCTGTCGCGGGAGTCCCGAGTCTCGGTGGATGCCATTCAACGCTTCGAGGCGCGCCAGGAAGTGCTGGATGTCACGCGCCTGGCGCTGGCCTATCGGCTTGAAGCCGAAGGGTTGGTGTTCTTCCCGGGGTTTGCGCCGGGACGAGGGATGAATGTGAAAGGGACTACGCCGAATCCGGTTGGGCGGGCGGATTTTGCGATGGTTGAGTGAGACAACTCTTTGACTGACGATAAATGCCCCCCTGTAGGAGCGAGCATGCTCGCGATGGACGTTAACGATAACGCGTGCTGTCTGAATGATCGCGTTGTCCAGATGTTTTTCGCGAGCAAGCTCGCTCCTACAGGGCCCATCACTCTACGCGTTCTGCGCCACCACCCGATCACTCTCCCCTTCCACCGCCAGCCACCACGCCCCACCGCGCTGCGGATGCATCAGGTTGAACGCTTCTCCCATCTGCGGTGTGGTGATCGATACGTTGCGCTCCCAGGCCAGGGCCAGGATGCGGTCGAAGGGTTCGTACCAGGCGTGCATCGACAGGTCGAACGTGCCGTTGTGGATCGGCAGTAGCCAGCGGCCCTTGAGGTCGATGTGGGCTTGCAGGGTTTGTTCGGGTTGCATGTGCACGTGCGGCCAGTCGACGTTGTAGGCGCCGGTTTCCATCAGGGTCAGGTCGAATGGGCCGTACTGTTCGCCGATGCGTTTGAAGCCGTCGAAGTAGCCGCTGTCGCCGCTGAAGAAGAGGCGTGTGTCGCCGTCGATCATCACCCACGAAGCCCAGAGGGTGCTGTTGCTGTCGAACAGGCCACGGCCGGAGAAATGCTGCGATGGGGTGGCGATGAACTGGATGCCATCGACTTCCGTGCCTTGCCACCAATCCAGTTGGCGGACTTTGCTGGCGTCGATGCCCCACTTGATCAGGGTGTCGCCTACGCCCAGCGGGGTCAGGAAGTGTTTGGTCTTGTCCGCGAGCTTCAACACAGCCGCGTGATCCAGGTGGTCATAGTGGTCGTGGGACAGGATCACCGCTTCAATCGGTGGCAATTGTTCCAGGCTGATGGGTGGCTGGTGAAAACGCTTGGGGCCGGCCCATTGCACGGGCGAGGCCCGCTCGGCGAAGACCGGGTCGGTGATCCAGAACTTGTCGCGCAACTTGAGCAACACGGTGGAGTGGCCCAGGCGATAGACGCTGTGGTTGGGCGCTGCGATCAGCGCGGCTTGAGTCAGGGCTTGCACCGGGACGGGCGCGCTCGGGCGGGTGTTTTGCGGTTTGTGGAACAGCGCGTTCCACAGGATGCCCATGGTTTTGCCAAAGCTTAAACGTTGAATCGGCGTGAAGTTTTGATACTGCCCTTGAGCCTGTCGGGACGCTTCAGGTGTGGAGGCGTTGTCCGCCGGGGAGTTTGAATTGGCCATGTCTGAATGACTCCAGAAAAACCGCGCATGACGCGATTCTCCGCTTTGGGACGATAAATGGCCAAGGCACGCACGCATCAGCCGGACTTTCTATTTTTTACTGGGCAGGATTAACAAAACATTACACTGCACAGTGTAGTTTCTAGGTTGCATCAAAGTCGATGACAAGTAAACTACCGAGTGTAACTTTCCCTTTTTTCCTGCCGAAGCGTACTTATGACAGCTCCACAGCGCCTCACCGACCGAAAACGCCAAGCGATCATTCAAGCCGCGATCAACGAATTCCGTGACAACGGTTTCGAGATCACCAGCATGGACAAGATTGCTGCCACTGCCGGGGTGTCGAAGCGCACGGTGTACAACCACTTCCCCAGCAAGGAAGAGTTGTTCGCCGAGATCCTCAAACAGTTATGGATCCGGGTGACGGCAAAACAGGAAACGGCCTACCGCCCCGACCTGCCGTTGCGCGACCAATTGCGCGTATTGCTGATGGCCAAACTGCAAATGTTGGGCGATGACAATTTTCTCGACCTGGCTCGGGTGGCGATAGCGGCGGCGATTCATTCCCCGGAACGGGCGCAGGACATGGTGGCGCGAATGGGCGAACGTGAAGAAGGGCTGACGGCGTGGATTCGCGCCGCTCAGGTCGATGGCCGGTTGAAAGCCATTGCCCCTGATTTTGCCGCACAACAGGTGCAGGGCCTGCTCAAGTCTTTTGCATTCTGGCCGCAGATTTCCATGGGCAAGCCGGGCTTGTCACCCGAAGAACAGCACCGGGTGGCGGAATCCGCGCTGGACATGTTTCTGGCCTGCTATCAGGTGTCATAAATGACAACGTCGACAGCGGTGTCGAACGATTGCTGGCGCTGATTTGAACGGCCCATGTGTTTCAAAATGAAACTGGCGCTGAGGCTATAGTGAGCCTCAGTCCCGGAGACAAACAGAGAACATCATGACCACCACGAGCCAAGCAACCGCCACCCCCGTCGATCACCTGCGTTTCCATCGCCCCCATGCCCACCTGGCGCCGACCTTTGGCAATGACAAGTTTGCCCTGCGCGCCGAAGCCTTTGCCCGATTCTTTGGCACCCCGACCTTTCTTGGCGCACAAACGCTGATCGTGGTGGCGTGGGTGTGCCTGAACCTGTCCGGCTTCACCCACTTCGATGCGTACCCGTTCATCCTGCTCAACCTGGCTTTCAGCCTGCAATCGGCCTATGCCGCGCCATTGATTCTGTTGGCCCAGACTCGTCAGGCCGCGCGGGACAAAGCCCAAACCGATGCCGATGCGCAGCACCGCGAAGCGCTGGCGATCGCCAACAGCGAACGGCAGGCAGAGGCCGCGAAAAACACCGCGCAACTGTTGGAGCTGCTTGAGCAGAACACCCGCCTCACGGAGATGACCAAGGCCCTCACCGAGCGCATCGAAAACCTGACCACGGAAATGCATCAACACTTCGTGCACAAGGATGTGCCAAAAGTCTGAACGGCTTCACGGCAGTTTCAGCGCCCGCCCCAACTCATCGAACAACGTGACCACCGAGCGCAAGGCGCGGCAATCGGGTCGGGTCAGCAGCCACAGTGCGGTGTCGTATCCGTGCAACGGCTCGCCCAGCGGCTGCAGTCCGTCGCCAATCAAAAAGTCCGGCAATGCCGCAACGCCTAGTCCCGCCCTGACCAGCTCGGTTACCGAAAGCATGCTGTTGCAGCGATAGCCCGGCGTTACGCCCGGCAAGGCCTGGCGACGCCAGGTCACGGTCGGGTGATCAGGCAGGAAATCGTCCGGGGCGATCCAGGTCAATGAGGCCAGGTCTGTAGTGTTGACCGATTGCAGATACCGCTCGCTGGCGCACACGCGGTAGGAAATATCCGCCAGTCGCCGTCCCACCAGGTGCTCCGGTGGCGAGCGGGTCAGGCGCAGGGCGATATCGGCATCCCGACGGCTGAGGTTGGCAAAATCATTGGATGTGCTGAGTTCGAGCGTCAGCGCCGGATAGTTCGGCATGAACTGCGCCAGCGCCGGCAACAGCAAACCTTGCAGGACCGAATCGGTACAGGTCAGGCGCACGATACCGCTGATCACTTCCCCGCCCTGCTCCACACCGATGCGCGCCGCCTCCAGCGCCTGCTCAGCGCGCTCGGCCTGTTCAGCCAGGGACTGCGCCAGGGTGGAGGGCAAGTAACCGGCGCGGCTCTTTTCGAACAGTTGCTGTCCCAGTGCAGCCTCCAGCCGGCGAACCGCTCGAAACACCGTCGAGACATCCACCTTCAACAGCTGTGCGGCCCGGGCCAGAGAGCCGCCGCGCACCAGCGCAAGGATCAGGGCCAGGTCCGGGTAGTCCAGTCGATAGTGCGTGGCTGCATTGATCACTTGGGAAAACGCCAATATTGAGTGCGTGAGCGCCAATCTATAGTGGGCACCAGGAATCAACAAGTGCAGAGGCCCCACATGGAAACCCGCCCGATTCGCATCGCCCTGATCGGCGACTACGACCCACAGGTCACGGCCCATCAGGCCATACCCATCGCCCTCGAAAGGGTCGCCGCGTTCACCGGCCTGAACCTGCAATGGCAATGGCTGGCCACCGATGAAATCCACAGCGAGACACCGCTGCACAGATTCGACGGATTCTGGTGTGTACCGGCCAGCCCGTATCGCAACATGGACGGCGCATTACAAGCGATCCGTTTTGCCCGCGAACAACGGCGACCTTTCCTCGGCACCTGCGGTGGCTTTCAACACGCGGTACTGGAATATGCGCGCAATGTGCTGGGCTGGTCGGATGCCGAGCACGGCGAGACGGCGCCCGATGCAACACGGGCGCTGCTGACACCGCTGACGTGCGCGCTGGTGGAAGCCGTCGATACCATTCATTTAGGTGAAGGCTCGTTGATCGCCGAGGCGTACGCATGCACCGAGATTCGTGAAGGCTATCGCTGTCGTTATGGGGTGAATCCGCAGTTCGAAGGGGATCTGCTCAAGCGTGAACTCCACGCCGTCGGCCACGATTCGGAACAAGGGCTGCGCGCGGTCGAACTCCGCGGCCATCCGTTTTTTGTCGCAACCTTGTTCCAGCCCGAGCGGGCGGCGCTCAAGGGCGTCTTGCCGCCGTTGATTGGTGCCTTTGTCGCCGCCTGTGCAGGGCGGTCGTCATGATCGCCGATACACCAGCAACGCCTTACTACGCGGTGATCTTCACCTCGGTGCGTACCGAGGACGACTTGGGTTACGCCGAAGCGGCCGCACGGATGCTGGAACTGGCCCGTGAACAGCCGGGGTTTCTCGGGGTGGAATCGGCTCGGGGCGAGGATGGGTTGGGCATAACCGTGTCGTACTGGGCCAGTGAAGCGGCGATTCTGGCGTGGAAGCATCATCCGGAGCACAGTGCGATTCGCGAGCGCGGGCGCTCGACCTGGTATGCGCGGTGTCATACGCGGGTGTGTCGGGTTGAGCGGGCCTATGGGTTCGATCAGTAACCGATTCAGTGTTCTTCAGGCCGCTATCGCGGGCAAGCCCGCTCCCACAGGTTTTTGTGGTGGGAACATGTCTTGCGTACACCCACACCCCCTGTGGGAGCGGGCTTGCCCGCGATAGGGCCCGTCAATTCACCGCAACAACTCAGCCCTGCACCAGACTGCGCACCGCCGAAATCTCCGGCACGTCCCGCCGGTTCATGTACACCCGCAAGGGCTCGGTGATGTTGATCCGCTCATCGATGTTCTGCGCCAGCAGCAACTGAATCAATTCGCGCTTGAGCGTCATGGCCTGCCCGGGCCCCGCGGCCCAGACGAACTCGCTGATCGGGATGATGCCGTCGTCCGCCACGTCCATGCCGAACGAGTCTTCACTGAAGCGCACGATGTAGTGCCCGGTCTTGCGGTTGAGGCCGACGAAGCCTTTGAGTTGGTCGGCAGCCTGGCAGATGAGCTGGGAAGTGATGCGCATGGTAAACCTCACATAAGGTCGCAACGGACCGCTGATCGATGGTTTACACGCAAGGCAGGTACATGGGTTTCCCTCTGCCGGGGAAATGGCCGAGGCCAAGATTACTGCAAAGAACCGCACAAAACCGCTGAAAAAATTCTGCATTGAACAGGTTTGTGTCGCTCTCGCGATAGCCTGTGCAATGATCAGTTGTTAAAAGGAACCACCCCCTCATTGCGAAAGGATCTCGACCATGCCTGCACCCTTTACTAAAAGTGCCCTGTTACTGAGCCTGTTGCTCGGCTTCGGCCAGGCACAGGCCACCAGCGAACCCGGCCCCACGGCGCTGGCAACCCGCTTGGGTATTCCACATCCAGCGGTGATCGCCCACCGTGGTGCATCTTTCGATGCACCGGAATCCACTGCCGCCGCCTACAAGGCTGCCCGCGACCTGGGCGCCGACTACCTGGAAATGGACCTGCAGCGCAGCAAGGATGGCGTGCTGTTTGCCCTGCACGACAACAACCTGCAACGCACCACCGACGTTGCCAGCAAATTCCCCGAGCGCAAGGACAGCCCGGCCAATGCGTTCACCATGGCCGAGCTGAAAACCCTGGATGCGGGCAGCTGGTTCAACGCCGCGTACCCGGATCGCGCGCGCCCGGCCTTCGCCGGCCTGAAGATTCTGACCCTTGATGAAGTCATCGACATCGCCGAGGGCAACGCCTTGCACAAGCCAGGTCTGTACATCGAGACCAAGGAGCCGAAGCAGTTTCCCGGCATCGAACGCGACCTCAAGGAAAAACTTCAGGACCGTGGCTGGCTGAGTCCGACCGGTTCGAAACTGGCGAAAAGCGAACTGGCGGTCGGCCAGGGCAAAGGCAAGGTGGTCCTGCAGACCTTTGAGAAGAGCAGCCTCGAACTGCTGCAAAAGGAAATGCCGGCGGTGCCGAAGATCCTGCTGTTGTGGGTGGGTGAAGGCAGTATCGAGCCCAAGTCCAAAGTGACATTTGCCGAGTCCGGCGCAAAGGACAAAGCCGCTTACTACGCCAGGCAGGAACCGAAGGACAAAGCCGAATTCCAGCAGTGGATCGATTACGCCAAGGCCCAGGGTGCCATTGGCACAGGACCGTCCGCCGCACTGACCCTGGGTGGCGACCAGAGCTATTCGGACCTGGTGCAACCGTGGATGAACCAGTACACCCACAGTCAGGGCCTGTTGGTACACGTCTATACCGTCGACGAGGCGGTGGACTATCAGAAAGTCATGGACGCGGGTGTCGACGGCATTTTCACCAACCGCGCCAGAGAGTTGTTGACGTTTTATAAACGCCCGGCGGCGAGTGTCGATCAGGTGTTGAAGAGCAACGGCTATTGATCCCTGCCTGTCACGACACCGAGGTACCTGCTTCGCGAGCAAGCTCGCTCCTACAGGGATTGATGCAGGACATGCAGGGGGTTTTAAGGGTGGATTAAGTTACTCACGTTAACCTGATCTCACTTGAACGGATCGCCCAAGGAAAGAATCCCATGAAGACCCTGACTGCTTTGTTGACCGCTGCAACCCTGACCCTCAGCGCGGGCCTGGCCCAGGCCGATGTGCGGGTCGATGAGATCCCGCAACTGGTCAAGGACGGCAAGATCAAGCCGCTGGAAGATCTGAACAGGATCGCGCTGGATCTGCACCCGGGTGCAACGATCACCAAAACCGAACTGGACAACCACTTCAACGGTTACGAGTACGAAATCGAACTGCGTGACGCCAAAAACGTCGAGTGGGATGTGGACATCGATGCCTCCAACGGCAAGGTCCTGAAAAACAAACAGGACACCTGATCGCGAAACACACAAAAGCCGCACGATTGAGAAGTCGTGCGGCTTTTGTGCATTCGGGATTCAAGCGCTCAGGCGCGCCGTCACCTCGTTCAACTGCCCCGACAGAGCAATCTTTAACGTTATTTCCCCGTCACAAAAACGTCATCCCGGCTTGCGATGATGCCGCTCAAGTGAACCTGTAAAACACGTGACAGGCGCCTCCCCTTGCGAGTCCTCATGAACCACAGCATCGATCAAAGCCATCGCGACACGGATCTGTTCGGCCTGCTCTACGGTTTCAGTTTTCGCCCCGGTGAGGCCGGTCGGGAAATCAATTCCGCCGAGGCCTTGCAGTACCTGCAACAACCGGAAAGCGACGAGCAATTTCTGTGGCTGCACCTGAACCTCGCCCACGCCGCGTGCGAACGCTGGATGAAGAGCCATCTGGAATTGCCCGAGGAGTTTTTCGAAGCGCTGCACGAAGGCTCGCGTTCTACACGCATCGAGCATGTCGACTCCGCGTTGCTGGCGGTGGTCAACGACGTGGTGTTCAACCTCAGCAACATGGTCTCGTCGGATGTCTCGACGCTGTGGGTGTGCGCCCGCAGCCGGCTGATCATCAGCGCCCGCCTGCAACCGCTGCACTCGGTGGACAAATTGCGCTCGTCGGTGAAGGCCCGGGAATGCTTTCGCTCCCCGCTGGAACTGCTGGTGCACCTGCTGCGCGATCAGGGTGAAGTGCTGACCCAGATCGTGCGCAAGACCAGCCAGAGCGTGGATCAGATCGAAGACGAATTACTGTCCTCGCGGCTGTCGACCAACCGCGCCGAACTGGGTGCCAATCGCCGGGTGCTGGTGCGATTGCAACGGCTGCTGGCGCTGGAGCCAGGCTCTTTGCTGCGCCTGCTCAACCGGCCGCCGCAATGGCTGCAAAAGGAAGACGTGAAGGAATTGCGCAAATCCACCGAGGAGTTTGCGCTGATCATCAATGACCTCACGGCGCTGGGTGAGCGGATCAAGCTGTTGCAGGAAGAGATCGCCGCCAACATCAACGAACAGACCAACCGCACGCTGTTCACCCTGACGGTGGTGACGGTACTCGCGCTGCCGATCAACATCATCGCCGGTTTCTTCGGCATGAACGTCGGCGGCATTCCGCTGGCCGGTGATCCGGAAGGTTTCTGGATCCTCGTGGCGCTGGTCGCGACTTTTACCGTGATCGCCGGGCGCTGGGCGTTTCGCAAGCAGCAGGATTATTGAACACCCCTGCACATCGGCGCCGCCGACATGTTCGGCCTGCCGGTGTCGACCAATCACATACTGTCCTCGGGCGTGGCCGGGACCATGGTCGCCAACGGTGGCGGCTTGCAGATGAAGACCATCCGCAACCTGCTGATCAGGCTGAATGCCATGCTGCGCGACGGCACCGAATGGTGGTGACGAATGGCAGGGTTAAAACAGCTGCTCCCACAGGGACTCGTATCAGGCCACCGAGCGGATCACCTCCCCCAGCCAGTCCATGAACGCCCTGACCCGCAACGGCAAGTGCCGCTGCCGGGCATAGAGCAGCGATGCCTCCATGGACGGCGCGTTGAACTGCGGCAACACCTCCAGCAACTCACCGTTTTGCAGGTATTGCTGCATACCCATCCTCGGCGCCTGAATCAGGCCGAAACCACCCAGGCAGGCGGCCTCGTAGGCATCGGTGCTGTTGACCGTGACACTGCCGGCCATCGGCAATCGCCGCACCTGCCCCTTGTCGACGTACACAAACCCTTCCGAACGCCCGCCCAGTACGCCGACGTAGTGCACCAGCCGATGCTGCGCCAGGTCTTCCAGGCGCTCGGGCACGCCATAGCGCTGCACATACGCAGGGCTGGCGCAGTTGACCATGGTGAAGTCACACAGGTGTCGCGCCACTACCGATTGATCCGGTTGGGCGCCGATGCGCAGCACGCAATCGAAGCCTTCGGCGAACAGATCGACCCGGCGGTCGGTGCTGCTGATTTCCAGTTCGAGCAGCGGGTGCTGCGCCATGAACTGCGGCAAGCGCGGCATCACCACTCGGCGCGCAAGAATGTTCGGCAGATCGATGCGAATGCGCCCGACCAGCGACGCCTCGTCCTGGCGAAACAAGCCCTCGATTTCGTCCATGTGCGACAACAGGTCCTTGCTGCGCTCGTACAACACCAGGCCATCCTGGGTCGCCTGCACTTTGCGCGTGGTGCGTTGCAACAGCCGTGTGCCGAGCAAGGCCTCCAGTGCCTGCACATGCTCGGACACCGTTGAGCGAGGCAGGCCCAGGCTTTCTCCGGCCAGGGTGAAACTCGACATTTCGCTGACACGGACAAAGGTGCGCAACAGTTCCAGTTTGTTCATCGGCCCGCTCTTTTATTGTTCGGATTATCCGACCAGTGATTCCGGTTTAACTCTGTTTATCACCCCTAAGCGGATAAATAAACTTCCTCACATCAACCGCCCACTGCTCCTGAGGAAGTCCCATGAACCGTAAAATCGCACTGATCACCGGCGCCAGCCGCGGCCTCGGCAAAAACGCAGCCCTGCATCTGGTCGCCCAAGGCATCGACATCATCGGCACCTACAACAGCCGCGCCGATGAGGCACAGGCACTGGTGGCCAAGATTGAAAGCCTCGGCGGTCGCGCCGTCATGCTGCAACTGGACGTTGCCCGGAGTGAGCAGTTCGACGCCTTCGGCAGCGAAGTGGCGAAGGTCCTGCACAGCCACTTCGAACGCGAGCGCTTCGATTTTCTGGTCAACAACGCCGGGATCGGCCTGCACGCCAACTTCGTCGACACCACTGTCGAGCAGTTCGACCTGTTGCTGAACATCCACTTCAAGGGGCCGTTTTTCCTCACGCAGACGCTGTTGCCATTGCTCAACGACGGTGGTCGCATCGTCAACATTTCCAGTGGCCTGGCCCGCTTCAGTCTGCCGGGGCACAGCGCCTACGCGGCGATGAAAGGCGCGATGGAAGTGCTGACCCGCTACCAGGCCAAGGAACTCGGAGCGCGCAATATCGCGGTGAACATCCTGGCACCGGGGGCGATAGAAACGGATTTCAGCGGCGGCGCCGTGCGCGACAACCCCGAGCTGAACACGCTGGTGGCGAACAACACCGCCCTGGGTCGCGCCGGCGTGCCGGATGACATCGGCACGGCGATTGCGCTGCTGTTGGCACCGGGTAGCCAGTGGATCAATGGCCAACGCATCGAGGCGTCGGGCGGGATGTTTCTGTAAACGCTATACGACTCGATTGGAAAACTCAGTGGTGAGGGAATTGGCTCCCTCACCACAAAAACTCAACTCAGCAAGCCTGACGAGTCATCACCATCCGCTCCCGAACCACGTCATACGCCCAGTGATAGATATAGGTGTATGGCAGGAAGAACAGCAGCACGCCGATATCCAGCACAAACGCCTGCCACAGGTTGATGTTCAGCCACCAGGCAATCAGCGGCACGCCGAGGGCGACCAGTCCGCCTTCGAACAACAGCGCATGCACCACACGCACCCAAGCGTTGTGCGCGATAGCCAGGCGCTTGAGCATGCGATCGAAAAAGCCGTTGAACACCACGTTCCAGGCCAGGGCCAAGGCCGCCATGGCGATGGTGACAGCGCCCATGTCCAGCATCGGTTTGTCCATGATCCAGGCCAGCAACGGGGTACAGATCAGGATCGCCAGAAGTTCGAAACCGATGGCCTGGAAAATACGTTCAGTAATGGACTTGTTGGCGCTCATGGCCGAACTCCCTTGAGTGACTGTGGTTGCCATGATCTGTCATCGCACCGATACTTCACAACCAATAACCATCGATCAAGGCGATAGTTCATGGCTTCTCACGAAGTGTTGCTGGCGTTTGTCGAAGCCGCGACCCAAGGCTCGTTTTCCGCCGCGGCGCGCAAGCTGGGCCGCAGTCAGTCGACCATCAGCGCGGCGGTGGCCAGCCTGGAAATCGACTTGAACCTGACGCTGTTCGACCGCAGCAGCCGCAAGCCCGGACTGACCCCGGCCGGGCATGTCATGCTGCAGCGGGCCGAGGACATCCTGGCCGCCACCAGTCGTCTGGAAATGACCGCCAGCCAACTGTCCCAAGGGGTGGAAGCGAAGCTGACGGTGGCGCTGTCCGACACCTATCAGTCGGACCGTTTCGAAGCCTCACTCAGTGCCTTCGAGCAGCGTTACCCGGACCTGGAGCTCGAATGCCTGATTGCCGAATGCGATGACCTGGTGTCCCTGGTGCAAAGCGGCCGGGCGCAGATTGCCTTCGCCGAAATGCAGGACAGCTACCCGCCGGACCTGGTCAGTTCGACGGTGGACGAACGCACGGAAATCGCCCTGTTCGTGTCCCCGGCACATCCCTTGGCAAGGCTGGACCATGTCGATCAGGACGCACTGCAGCAGCACCGCGAGCTGCGCCTGGCCACCATCATCAATCCCTATGAAAGTCGGGCGAAGGGTCGCGTCTGGTCGGCACCGAGTTATCTGATGCTGCTGGAAATGGCCCAGGGCGGATTCGGCTGGGCGCCGCTGCCCCGCTGGCTGGTCGAGCGGTTCGGGCCCGGTACGTTGCAGGAACTGGTGGTGCGCGGCTGGCCGAAAACGGTGTCGGTGGATGCGTTGTGGTCAAGGCTGAATCCGCCGGGGCCGGCGGGGAGCTGGTTGCTGGGCAAGATGCTGGAATAGCGGCGCGCCCTTCGCGGGCAAGCCCGCTCCCACAGGAATGGTGTGGTCACAAAACTTGTGTGCACCACTCTACTGTGGGAGCGGGCTTACCCGCGATGAGGCCAGCCAATATCACATCAATCCAACGCCTTGAGCCGCCCTTCAATAAACCGCCGCTCCGGCTCTTGCCGGGTCAACGCCAGCGCCCTCTCCCACGCCGCCCGCGCCTCTTGCTTGCGGCCCAGTTGCCGACAAAATTCCGCCCGCGCCGAATGCGCCAGGTGGTAGTCGAGCAGTTCTCCCCGCTCCAGAATGGCATCCACCAGCGTCAGCCCCATCAGTGGCCCATCCCGTTTCGAAATCGCCGCCGCCCGATTCAACTCGATCACCGGCGACGGCACCGCTCGCAGCAGCACGTCATACAGACCGACAATCTGCGGCCAATCGGTTGCCCCCGCCGTCGGGGCCTCGGCATGCACTGCCGCGATGGCCGCTTGCAGGCAATAGGGTCCGAATCGCCCCATGCTCAATGCCTGTTCGATCAGCGCGCAGCCTTCAGTGATCAACCCGGCGTCCCACAGCGAACGGTCCTGCTCGTCCAGCACAATCAGCTCACCGCTCGCCGAGGTTCTGGCCGGGCGGCGCGACTCGTGCAACAGCATCAACGCCAGCAAGCCCATCACCTCCGGCTCCGGCAACAACTCCACCAGCAACCGGCCGAGACGGATCGCCTCGCGGGTCAACTCCTCGCGGACCAGTTCGGCCCCGACGGACGCCGAATAACCCTCGTTGAACACCAGGTAAATCACCCGCAATACGCTGTCCAGACGCTCGGGCAACTCAGCCAGTGTCGGCACTTGATAAGGGATTTTCGCATCGCGGATCTTCGCCTTGGCGCGCACGATGCGTTGGGCGATGGTGGCCGGGGCCGAGAGAAAGGCCCGGGCGATTTCTTCCGTGGTCAGGTCGCAGACTTCCCGTAGCGTCAGCGGCACTTGCGCGTCCGCCGCCAGGGCCGGGTGGCAGCAAGTGAAGATCAGCCGCAGGCGATCGTCTTCCACGTCCTCATCACTCCAGTCGGCCTGTTCCAGCGCCTCCAGTTGCGCGATCAACAAAGGCTGCGACGCGGCAAAACGCGCGCGCCGACGCAAGGCATCGATGGCCTTGAAGCGTCCGGTGGACACCAGCCAGGCTCGCGGATTGTCCGGCACGCCGTCACGCTGCCAGCGTTCGACCGCGATGAAAAACGCTTCGTGCAAGGCCTCTTCGGCGAGGTCGAAATCCCCCAGCAAACGAATCAGGGTCGCGAGAATGCGCCGCGACTCTTCGCGATAGACCCGCTCGACCTGCGCCTGAACCGGCAGCCCCGGCATCTTAAGGATTCAACTGTCGAACGGGGCGCACTTCGACGCTGCCGACCCGGGCCGCCGGAATGTTCCCGGCGACCTGGATGGCTTCGTTGAGGTCCTTGGCATCGATCAAGTAGAAGCCGGCCAGTTGCTCCTTGGTTTCGGCGAACGGGCCGTCGGTGATCGACAGCTTGCCGTTGCGCATGCGCACGGTGGTGGCGGTCTGTACCGACTCCAGCGCCTCGGCGGCGACCATCCGGCCGCTGCCCTGGATCGACTCGGCATAGGCCATGCACTCTTCGTCCTTCGGGCTTTCCGGTAGCGAATGCAGCAGATGCTCATCGCTGTAGACCAGGCATAAATACTTCATCACGCTCTCCTTATCGAACGATCAACTATGGTCGCTGATTGGCATTCCGGCTCGGCCTCCCGACGATCAGGGCTTGAGGTCGAACAGCGTCGCGCCGCTGGTCATGTCGAACGGCGCCGACCAATGTTCGTGAACAATCTGCCACAGCCCGGCTTCCTGCCGATAGCAGGCGGTGACGCGCATCCAGCAGGACTGGGTTTCGCCCTTGTCGTTGGTGCCACCGCAATGTGCCAGCCAGTGAGCGAAGGCAATTTCCTGGGACGGCTCGATGGTGATTTCGTGGAATTCGAAGATGTGCGGGCCGGGGCACATTTCCATGCAAGCCTGCCAATGCGCGCGATACGCCGGCTTGCCTTTGAATTGCAGGGCCTTGACCGCGTCGAAGGAGACGATGTCATCGGCATACAGGGCCATGACTTTTTCAATGTCCTTGGCCATGACCGCCTGACGATAGTTCTCGATGAGGTTCTGGATCTGGGTGTGCGAGTTCATGGTGGTTCTCCGTGGTTTTTATAGTGAAGACACCCTTAGTCGTCCGGCGATCCGGCAAATCGACAGGTGAAATAAAAATAATCCAAACGACCAGACTCGCTAGAATCCGAGATTCATTCATGTAGGAAAAAGGACACTCCCGTGACAGCTCGACTCGTGCCTTATGAAAGCCTGAACGCGCTGCAACGCCAACAGGTCGAGGCCATCGAAGTGCACCCGGAGCAAATCAGATTCTCCGGTGATATCCACGGCGCCCTGCACACCCTGCTCTCTCGGCCCGGCCCCGGCGTCAAGGGATTCGCCCTGCTGGCCGAGGGTGTGCCCGTTGCGTTCCTGCTGCTCAAGCGCCCGCCGGTGTTGCCGGCCTGGGCCGATGAGCACAGCGCCACGCTGCATGCACTGCAAGTCGATCAACGTGCTCAGGGCAAAGGCTACGGCAAGGCCTGCCTGCAAGCGTTGCCCGAGGCGGCGCGCCTGGCCTGGCCGGAAATCAAGGGGCTGGAACTGTCGGTGGATGCCGACAATGAGGCGGCCATCGCTCTGTACGCCCGGTTTGGCTTTGTCGACAGCGGCGAGGCGTACAAGGGCCGGATCGGCTATGAACGGCGGATGGGGTTGGTGTTTTGAACGCGAGACCTAACGCAACACTGACCCTGTGGGAGCGGCGGTGCGACGATTCGACTTGCCCGCGATGACGGCTTAACATTCAACGATGATGTTGAATGATCTATCGCAATCGCGGGCTAGCCCGCTCCCACAGGGACTTGCGGAGGATTAAAGAACCAGCACCATCTCATGCCACGCCATGCCGCCATGGTCGGACGCCGAGGGTTTGACGTAGGCAAACCCGAACCCGGCGTACAACGGAATGTGCCGTTCCTTGCACATCAGGTTGATGCTGATCTTGCCCATCGCACGCATGCGCTCGATGAACTCACCCATCAGCAGTTTGGCCAGGCCTTGCCCCTGATAATCCGGGTGCACCACCACCGACATGATCACCACGTGCGGCCCGGCCGGGTCGTGGCCGATCAGTTCCTTGAACGCCTCGTCCGACATTTCCACCTGAAACGCTGCCCCGGAATTGATGAAACCGGCCACGGCCCCGTCCACCTCAGCGACGATAAAGCCCTCGGGCCAGGTGGCGATGCGGGTGGCGATCTTCTCGCGGGTCGCGGCTTCGTCACCTTCATAGGCAAGGGTTTCGATGGCAAAGCAGCGGTCAAGATCGGCAGGGGTGACGTTGCGGATAACGGTGTTCATGGCAGCTCGGGATCAGCGTGGGAAAGGCTGGGGATCATAAATCAGCCGCCGTGGGACATCGAGAGACGAATCGGCGGATCCGCCTCCCGCTGCCGGTGTCATGCCTTGATCGGCAACCAGATTTCCAGCTTGCCGGTGTTGAGCTTGGGGTTGAAGTCTTCGCTGTAGCGCTCGAACTCCGGGGCCGCCAACAGCTCGTGGCCGGACTGCGGCAGCCACGTACCATGGATGTACTGAAAGGTTTGCGGCAGGGTGTCCAGCGGTCCCTTGTGTTCAAACACCACGTACTGCTGCGGCTGAATTTCTACCCAGCGGTACGTTTCCGGCAAGTCGTCGAGTTTGCTGATCTCGACGCCAGCGATGTAATCGAAGCCGCCCTTGCCATCGAAATTGCAGCAGACGCCGTAGGTGACTTCGCCCTTCTGTCCCGGAACATTGCCGATGTGGGGAATGAATTTTTCCCAGAGAGCAGGAATGTCCTGGGTGGTTTGCTGGGTAAATCGTCCGCCTAGCCCTGCGATCAGCAGGAAGTGTCCGTGTTCGAAGCGTGGTTCCGTCACTTCAACGCGTATTTGCTCATCCATGGCTCGACTCCTGGAGCGAAAAATGGGTTCGGCTGGGAGTATAGAAGCCAAACCCGATTCGCCCAATTACAGTGCGTGCAGCTGCTCGACGGCAGCGGCACCGACAAACTCGTTATAGCCAGACAGGATCACGTAGACTGCGAAATAGCAGAAGATCGCCGCCGATGCCATATAGGAATAGCGCAGCAGCTTGTCACCCAGCAATTTGCCGCCATGGCTCGCCGCGAAACACAAGCCTGCCGACCAGAGCAGCCCGGCACAGAGGAAACCGCCGAGAAACAGTGCCGAACTGAGCGGGCCACCGCCACCGGAACGGGCGATCAAAGTGCCGCCAACAGCCGCGAACCAGAGAATGGCGCTGGGCGAGGACATGGCGAGAAAAATCCCGCGAAAAAACTCCTTGCGGTGGGAGTTGTTCCCGACCTCCGCCGTCTCGGCCAGCAACGCCTCGTGGTGAATCGCCGAATAGATCATCTTCGCCGCGAAGTACACCAGCAGCGCCGAGCCACCGATCCACAACACCCAGCGCACGGCTTCGTACTGCAGCAACACGGTCATGCCGGCCAGCGCCAGTACCGCGTAGATCAGGTCGCCGACGCAGGTGCCGAGGCCCAGCGCAAAGCCCTGAAAATAGCCGCGTTGCATGGCCAGGGTGATCATCGCGATGTTGGCCACGCCGATATCCAGGCACAGCGAAAGGCTCAGCAAGAAGCCGCTGGTAAATTCCATTGAACCCTTTCCCTCGGAAAAATTTGTTTACATGGAGGCTGGACAGTCTGCCACAGCTGCCCGTACATTCCGTCACAGGTCACCGCAGTGACCAGCGTCGCTCGGACGGTTCCGGGCGCTTACGTTATCCGAGGCAACAATGGCCGAACAAGGTTCGCCGCGCCGCTTTGCGCGCATCGATCGACTCCCTCCATACGTTTTCAACATCACTGCCGAGCTGAAGATGGCCGCCCGTCGTCGTGGCGAAGACATCATCGACTTGAGCATGGGCAACCCCGACGGCGCCACGCCGCCGCACATCGTCGAAAAACTGGTGACGGTGGCCCAACGCGAAGACACCCACGGCTACTCCACCTCCAAGGGCATTCCGCGTCTGCGCCGGGCGATTTCCAATTGGTACAAGGATCGCTACGAAGTCGATATCGACCCGGAAAGCGAAGCCATCGTCACCATCGGTTCCAAGGAAGGCCTGGCGCATCTGATGCTGGCCACCCTGGATCAGGGCGACACCGTGCTGGTACCGAACCCGAGCTACCCGATTCACATCTACGGTGCCGTGATTGCCGGCGCCCAGGTACGTTCGGTGCCGCTGATTCCTGGCGTGGATTTCTTCGCCGAACTGGAACGGGCGATTCGCGGCTCGATCCCGAAACCGAAGATGATGATCCTCGGCTTCCCGTCCAACCCTACCGCCCAGTGCGTGGAGCTGGATTTCTTCGAACGGGTGATCGCCCTCGCCAAGCAGTACGACGTGCTGGTGGTACACGACCTGGCCTACGCCGACATCGTCTACGACGGCTGGAAAGCCCCGTCGATCATGCAAGTGCCGGGTGCCAAGGACATTGCGGTGGAATTTTTCACCCTGTCCAAGAGCTACAACATGGCCGGCTGGCGCATCGGCTTCATGGTCGGCAACCCGGAACTGGTCAACGCCCTGGCGCGGATCAAGAGCTACCACGACTACGGCACCTTCACCCCACTGCAAGTGGCGGCGATTGCCGCGCTGGAAGGCGATCAGCAATGCGTGCGCGACATCGCCGAGCAGTATCGGCAGCGACGCAACGTGCTGGTCAAAGGCCTGCATGAGCTGGGCTGGATGGTAGAAAACCCGAAAGCGTCGATGTACGTCTGGGCGAAGATTCCCGAGGCCTATGCGCACCTGGGCTCGCTGGAGTTCGCCAAGAAACTGCTGGCCGAGGCCAAGGTGTGTGTCTCGCCGGGTGTCGGGTTTGGCGAATACGGCGATGATCACGTGCGCTTTGCACTGATCGAAAACCAGGACCGGATTCGTCAGGCCGTACGCGGGATTCGCGGGATGTTCCGGGCGGATGGGTTAGCACCAAAAACCAGCGCCTGACGCCAAACCTGTAGGAGCTGGCTTGCCAGCGATAGCATCGACTCGGTGAGAAGTTAGACCGAGTCGCCTTCATCGCCGGCAAGCCAGCTCCTACAGAGGTTTGCATGACCCACAAAAAAACCGCATCGCTGCGGTTTTTTTGTGTCTGCCGAATGTAGTTAAACGAACAACGACAACAGCAGGATAAAGCCCAGGCCCACCACCGACAGGATGGTTTCCATCGCGGTCCAGGTCTTGAAGGTTTCCGCCACGGTCATGTTGAAGTACTGCTTGACCAGCCAGAAACCGGCGTCGTTGACGTGAGACAGGATCAACGAACCGGCACCGGTGGCCAGTACCAGCAGCTCACGATTCACACCCGGAATCATCCCCACCACCGGCACTACGATGCCGGCGCCGGTAATGGTTGCCACGGTTGCGGAACCGGTGGCGATACGAATCACCGCCGCCACCAGCCAGGCCAGCAGGATCGGCGAGATCTGCGCGGCCACCGCCATGTTGCCGATCACGTTACCCACGCCGCTGGTCACCAACATCTGCTTGAAGCCACCACCGGCACCGATGATCAGGATGATCGCGGCGGTCGGCGCCAGGCTCGCATCCAGCCATTTCAGGATCTGTTGGGAACCGATGCCCTGCTTGTGACCGAAGGTGTACAGCGACAGCAGCAGCGCCAGCAGCAGCGCCGAGATCGGGTGACCGATCAGGTCCATGAAGGTGCGGAAGAAGTTGCCGTCCGGCAGCACTACGTCGGCAAAGGTCTTGAGCAGCATCAGGAACACCGGCGACAGCACGGTGACCAGGGTGATGCCGAAGCTCGGCAGATCGGCGGAATCCGACTCGCGCGCCAATTGATCCACCAGCTCCTGATTCGGATGACCGGGGATGTGCTTGGCAATGAACGTACCGAAGATCGGACCGGCAATGATAGCCGTCGGCAGCGCCACGATCAGGCCGTACAGAATGGTCTTGCCGATGTCGGCACCGAACACCCCGATGGCCAGCAACGGACCCGGGTGCGGTGGCACCAGGCCGTGTACCGCGGACAGACCGGCCAGCAGCGGAATACCAATCTTGATGATCGACACGCCGGTGCGGCGGGCCACGATGAATACCAATGGAATCAGCAACACGAAGCCGATTTCGAAGAACAGCGGGATACCGACCAGGAACGCGGCGAACATCATCGCCCACTGCACCTTGTCCTTGCCGAAGGCGCGGATCAACGTCTGCGCAATCTGATCCGCACCGCCCGATTCGGCCATCATCTTGCCGAGCATCGTGCCCAGCGCGAGGATGATGCCGACAAAGCCGAGTACGCCACCGAAGCCGTCCTGGAACGCCTTGATGATGGTACCGATCGGCATGCCGGAGGTGAGCCCGAGGAAAGCGGCGGCAATGGTCAGGGCAATGAAGGGGTGGAACTTGAACTTGGTGATCAGGACGATAAGCCCGATCACCGTGACCACTGCATCGAGCAGCAGGAACGTCTCGTGGGACATGCCAAACATTGGGGGTGTCTCCTGGTTGTTGTTGTTATTAAAGCGGGTTGATCAGAAGTCGAAAGGACAGCGCTGTCTTTGCAAGCACACTCATACCGCCTGCTTCAGGCCGTTCGCCAGCCACCAGACATGAGCCTGCGCAGCCAGTTGCTCAACGCTATGGGTCGAAGCATCCAGCGCCAGGGTCAACGGCTCGCCGACGGGCGATTCGAGGGTGGCGAACTGGCTGGCGATCAGGGTCGACGGCATGAAGTGGCCCGGCCGATGGGACACACGGTCGGCGGCCACTTCGGGGGTCAGCTCCAGGAACACGAAGCCCAGGCCCGGCAAGGCACTGCGCAGACGTTCGCGATAGATGTGTTTGAGCGCCGAACAGGTCAGCACCGGTCGCTCGCCCTTGGCGTCGACACGGCGCAGTTCATCGCACAGGCTGTCGAGCCAGCCGGCGCGGTCTTCGTCGTTCAGGGGGATCCCGGCGCTCATCTTTTCGATATTGGCGGCAGGGTGGAAAGAGTCGCCTTCAATGGCAGTGGCGCCGCTCAGTTGGCACAGGGCCTCGCTGACGCACGTCTTGCCGCAACCGGCAACGCCCATGATGACCAGGGCGGTGATGGGATGATTCATGTAACACCTCAGCGCGCAGACAGCGCTACCTTTGCCAGTTATGACACTAGACCAAAAGCAGGAGTTGCCGACGCCTTTCTTGTCATTTTGTGGGTTGCAGCAGGTTAAGTCCCAACACTAAAAAGCGAAGATCAGGCGAACCCCCGCTCACGCATTTGCAGCTGCATCGAGACAGCGCTACCTTAGTGCCTTGAATTTTGTTTGGCAAGCCATCGATGAACACAACCAAGAACGATAAAAATACCCGCACCACTGGCCGCCCTACCCTGAACGAAGTCGCCCGACTGGCCGGCGTCAGCCCGATTACCGCTTCCCGCGCCTTGCGTGGCGTCAGCACCGTGGCCACCGAACTGGTGGAAAAAGTGCAGAAAGCCGCGCTGGAACTCAACTATGTGGTCAACCCTGCCGCCCGTGCCCTGGCCTCGGCCCAGAGTCAATCAGTGGTGGTTTTGGTGCCGTCGCTGTCCAACCTGCTGTTCATCGACACCCTGGAAGCCATTCATCAGGTTTTGCGGCCCAAGGGCTTCGAAGTGCTGATCGGCAACTTCCACTATTCGCGCGATGAAGAAGAAAACCTGCTGCGCAATTACATGGCCTATCAGCCCCGTGGCTTGTTGCTGACGGGTTTCGACCGCACCGAAAGTTCACGGCGGATGATCGAAGCCAGCAACATTCCTTGCGTGTACATGATGGAACTGGACAGTGCAGCCGGGCTCAATTGCGTTGGTTTTTCGCAACTGGCGGCCGGCGAAACGGCGGCCGAACACTTGCTGTCTCGCGGTCGCAAGCGTCTGGCCTACATCGGCGCGCAACTGGATCAACGCACCTTGCTGCGTGGCGAAGGGTTCCGCAAGGCCCTGCAGAAGGCCGGCTTGTATGACCCGGACCTGGAAGTGCTGACGCCGCGCTCGTCTTCGGTCGGTCTGGGCGGCGAACTGTTCCTGCAACTGCTCGCCAGTCATCCCGATGTCGATGCGATCTTCTTCGGCAACGATGACCTGGCCCAGGGCGCCCTGCTTGAAGCCATGCGCAATGGCATCAGGATTCCCGAGCAGGTGGCGATCCTCGGCTTCAACGACTTGCCCATGTCCGAACACATGGTCCCGCGCCTGAGCAGCATCAACACCCCGCGCGAGGCCATCGGCCGACGTGCGGCGGAGCAGATGCTCACGCTGATGGCCGGCAACACCGTGGCCAAGCCGGTGCAGGACATGGGGTTTGAGTTGAAGGTGCGCGAAAGTACATAGTTTCCCGTCGCGCTATGCCCGGCGCCTACAATTGCATATACGCCATTCTCGATGGAGTAGCCCAATGGAACATGCACTGAAGATTCTCGGCAAGGCGTCATCCATCAATGTCCGAAAAGTCCTGTGGACCTGTGATGAGCTGGGTATTGCCTACGAGCGCGAGGACTGGGGCAGCGGCTTCGCGTCCACCCACAGCCCCGAGTTTCTCAGGTTCAACCCCAACGCCAAGGTGCCGGTGATCATCGACGACGCCGGTGTGCTGTGGGAGTCCAATACCATCTGCCGTTACCTGGCCGGCAAACACCACCACCATCACAGCGAGTTGCTGCCCACTGAACCGGCGGCACGCGCCCGGGTGGAACAGTGGATGGACTGGCAAGCCACCGAGCTCAATCCATCGTGGAGTTATGCCTTCATGGCGCTGGTGCGCAAGGACCCGGAGTTCCAGGACGCCCATCGCCTCGAAGTCGGCGTCCGCGGCTGGAACCAGATGATGGGCATCCTCGAACATCAACTCGCGACCACCAAGGCCTATGTCGCCGGACCACGGTTTACCCTGGCCGACATCGTCATCGGCCTGTCGATCAACCGCTGGCTGATGACCCCGATCGAGCGTCCGGACTACCCCGCCGTCGATGAGTATTTCAAACGCCTGGCGCAACACCGCGGGTTCCTGAAGCATTGCTGCAACGGCTTGCCCTGAATGGCCGCAGGTTGCTCGCGATGGCCCCAAGAGCGCCGCGTTCCGCCAGGAAACACGCGTTATCGTTATCGACCATCGCGAGCAAGCTCGCTCCTACAGTGGGTCGGCGTTTTTTTGTAGGAGCGAGCTCGC
>NZ_AKJJ01000140.1:0-72220 GCF_000282395.1 Pseudomonas sp. GM55
TGGCAGGCCAAGCCGATCCAGCCACCTGCCGGGGTGAACCTGGCCGGTTCTTCCAGTGAGTTCGTCAGTGTCACGCCGGGCAATGTGTACATTCCCTTGGGCAATCTCAAACCGGGTCTTTATCTGGTGGAAGCGCTGATCGGCAAGTACCGCGCGACGACCATGGTGTTCGTCTCCAACACCGTGGCGGTGAGCAAGATTGCCGGTGACGAATTGCTGGTGTGGGCGGCGCGCAAGCACGAAGGGAGCTCGGTGCCGAAGGTCAATGTGTTGTGGACCGATGGCCTCGGCGTGATGAGCAGCGGCGCCACCGATACCGATGGTTTGCTGCGCCTGAACCACGTCAGCCCCGAGCGTTCGTTCGTGATCGGCGAAGACGAAGAGGGCGGGGTGTTCGTCTCCGAGAACTTCTACTACGACAGCGAAATCTACGACACCAAACTCTATGCCTTCACCGACCGGCCGTTGTATCGGCCGGGGGATTGGGTGTCGCTGAAAATCGTCGGACGGGAATTCAAGAACGCGCGGGACTCGGTGCAGCCAACCGCTGCCGACGTCAACGTGACCGTGCTCGATGCGACCGGCACGGCGCTGCAATCCCTCGATTTGAAGCTCGATTCCAGGGCCGGCACCCAGGGCCGTTTCCAGTTGCCGGACAACGCCGTGGCCGGTGGTTATGAACTGCGTTTCAACTACAGGGATCAGGCCTACAGCAGCGCCTTCCGCGTCGCCGAATACATCAAGCCGCACTTCGAGATTTCGCTCAATCTGGCCAAACAGGATTACCGTACCGGCGAACCGGTCAAGGGCAGCCTGGTGCTGCTGTACCCGGACGGAAAACCGGTGGCCAATGCGAAATTGACCTTGAGCCTGCGCGCCCAACAGCTGTCGATGGTCGACAACGAACTGCAATACCTCGGGCAATTTCCGGTGGAGCTGACCAGTACCGAACTGACCACCGACGCCAAGGGCAACGCGTCCCTCGATTTGCCGGCCGCCGACAAACCGAGTCGCTACATGCTCACGGTGTTTGCCAGCGACGGTGCGGCGTATCGGGTCAAGACCACCAAGGAAATCCTCATCGATCGCGGTGCGGCGAATTTCCGCTTGAGTGCGCCCCGACGCTTCAGCGCAGTGGGTGACAAGGTCGCCTTCAGCTATACCCGCGAAGGCGAGCAGGTCGAAGCCGTTTCGCCTGGCAGTTACGGCTGGGTACGCCTGGAGGACCAGAGCACCGGCGAAGACAAGCTCGCGGCAACCGACAAAGGTTTCACCCTGGCCTTTGACCGGCCGGGCACCTACAACCTGACGCTCAAGGATGACCACGGTCGTGTGGTCGGCGCCACCGGGCATTCGGTCACTGGCGAAGGTGTCAAGGCCGTACCCGGCACGGTGGAAATTGTCCTCGACAAACCCGAGTACCTGGCCGGCGATGAAGCGCTGGCGTTGATCACTTTTCCGGAACCGGTCAGCGATGCCTTGCTGTCGCTGGAGCGGGACAAGGTCGAAGCCACTGCGTTACTTTCCAAGGGCGGCGACTGGCTGAAGATGGAAAAACTCAGCGATACCCAATACCGCGCGCGCATCCCGGTGAAGGACGGTTTCGCACCGAACCTGACCTTCTCGGTGCTGTACACCAAGGGCGGCCAATACAGTTTCCAGAACGCCGGCATCAAGGTGATAACGCCACAGATCGACGTGGCCATCGCCACGGATAAGGAAACCTATCAGCCGGGTGAAACCGTCTCGGTGGACCTGAGTACCCGGTTCGCCGGCAAGCCGATGCCCGCGCACCTGACGGTCAGCGTGGTCGATGAAATGGTCTACGCCCTGCAACCTGAAGTCGCGCCGAGCATCGACCAGTTCTTCTATCACCCACGGCGTAACAACGTGCGCACCAGCGCCAGTCTGTCGTTCATCAGTTATGACGTCGCCTTGCCG
Source organism: Pseudomonas sp. GM55 (assembly GCF_000282395.1). Lineage (NCBI taxonomy): Bacteria > Pseudomonadati > Pseudomonadota > Gammaproteobacteria > Pseudomonadales > Pseudomonadaceae > Pseudomonas > Pseudomonas sp. GM55. The sequence continues at coordinate 1,942 of NZ_AKJJ01000140.1, forward strand.
GGCAGCCCCGGTGCACCGGGCAAGGCCAATCGCAGTGAGCGTGGCGTGAAGGTGCTGGAACGGCCGCGTCGCGAGGACATCGATACGGCTGCGTGGCAACCTGAATTGCTGACCGATGCCAACGGCAAAACCCGCTTCACCTTCAAGATGCCCGACTCCCTGACCCGCTGGCGCATCACCGCCAGGGCCATCGCCGATGACGGTCAGGTCGGGCAGAAGAAGCAATTCGTACGCTCGGAAAAACCGCTGTACCTGAAGTGGAGTGGGCCGAGCCGATTCCGTGCCGGCGACAAACCGGACCTCGGCGTGTTTGCTTTCAGCCAGGCCGAGAAACCGGTCAAGGCCGAACTGGTGACCCATTTCACCGGCAACGAACAGCGCGTGCCGGTGACCCTGAACAGTGGCATCAACTACATCCCGTTGCCGGCGTTTGAGCTGGCCAATGGCGAGTGGAGCGCCGAGCTGGTGCAGGACGGCAAAACCGCTGATGCCCTGGCGGTGCGCCTGATCGCGACCGGTGAAGGCTGGCAAGTGACGCAATCGCAGAGTCTCGAAGTGGGCGGGGGCGATACGCCGCTGACGTTGCCGGCAGACGCCAGTGATATTCGCCTGAGACTGGATGACAGTCCGCAAGCGTTGTTCCGTTCTGCCCTCGACGATCTGTTGAGCTACCCCTATGGAGGCGTCGAGCAGACGGCCAGTCGCCTGTTGCCGTTGAGCATCGCCTACCCGACGCTGGCGACGAATCCACAGATCCGCGATCGCTTGCGCCTGATCATGCAAAACAGTCGCCTGCGCCTGGTACAAATGGCCGGCCCTTCGGCGTGCTTCACCTGGTGGGGCATGGACGGCGAGCCGGATGCATTCCTCACGGCCTACGCCTATTACGCCGACTGGCACGCCAGCCAGGTGCTGGAACTGAGCCTGCCGCCGGAGCATTGGCAGCGGGTGCTGGAGGTCTACGCCAAACAGGCGAACAACACACCACTGTTGCAGCGGGCGCTGATCCTGTCGTTCGCCAAACAGATGCAATTACCGGTGAACACCTTGCTCAGCGGTTTGCTGGACGATCTGGCGAAGGCCGGCGAGGGCACTGCCGCCAACCTGCTGGAGGATGGCGAAGACAGCCTCGTCATGAGCGATCCGGATTCGGCGTTGGGCCTGGCCGCAGCACGCGTCTTGACCGCCTCGTTGGCCAAGCAGTCGAAGGTCAATCTGCCGGACGCTTTCAAGCGGCAACTGGCCGACGCACAACAGCGTCTGGCAGTCAGTTCCCAGCCGTTTGCCGAAGCGCTGAACCTGTCGCTGCAACCCTTCGATCAGGCCCGCGTTCAGGCATTGCTGCAACGTTTGCTGCCACAGCAATCCACACTGGAGCGTGCGTTGGAGTTGACCTGGCTGCAACACAGCATCGAGCAGGCCGCACCGGCTGTTGCTGTGAAACCGGGCGAGGGCTGGAAGCCGGAACAGGGTGCTACCGGCGAAACCTATTGGGTGTGGCAAGGCACGCAGTTGCCGAGCCTGTTGTCGCTGACCGGCGCGCAAGAGCGTCCGCTGCGTGCTGCATTGAGCTACCGGAGCCAGCAGCCGGCGGTCGATCCGATGGCCGTGACCATCACCCGTCGCCTGTCGCGACTGGTACCGGGGGATGAAGCCTTCACCTTCAAACTCGAAGCGGTCGGCAGCGCGCCGCTGTCCAGCGATAACCTTTATCTCGACGAAGTGATCGTCACCAGCAAAGCTGCCAGACCGCTGCGCTATGGCCTGCTGGAAGTGCCATTGCCACCGGGCGCGGATGTCGAGCGCACGACCTGGGGCATCAAGCTCATGGGCAAGGCTGGCACCGAGCCAACGGCGCTGGAGAAGGCGCGATTCGAACCGGGGCAAATGGCTTACGCCGTTCCGGTCGACGCCTTGAGTGGCGAATTGCGTCTGCGGCATCTGGTGCGATTCTCGCAGAAGGGGCAGTTCAACTTGCCACCGGTGCGATACACCCAGGTGTATGCGCCGCAGCATCAGGCGCTGGAACAAAAGCCAGCCCTTGGTCAGGTCACGGTTCACTGACGTGCACAGGCTTCTGATGGCTTGTCTGCTGTGTTTGATCCCTGCGCTGGCGACAGCGCAGGACGAACCGTTGCGCCTGGCTTTCAAGGGTGATTTGTTGTCGTTGAGTCGAGCTCAGGTGATTAGCCGCGAGCCGCTGCCGCAGACGTTGCAGACGCCGCTGGGCAGCGTGTGGAAGTTGTTCGTCTACGCCTGGCTGGTCGATAGCGGTGCACATGACTCGCCTTATGAATGTCACGGCCAGTCGAAGGAAGAGGTTTATTGCTGCACGGCGGGCGGCAGTATCGAGCGCGATCAGGCGTTGGTGAAGTCATGTGGCTTGTATTTCGAGCCCGCGCGGTTGGGCATCCGCGATGCCGACTGGCGAGCCTATTGGCAGACGCGGCAGGCGCCGCCATGGTTGTTGGATTTGCCTTCGTTGCAACCGGCGACTCGGGTTTCTGTGGTGGAGCTGTTGAAGGTGCTGTCGGTACTGCCGGCACAGGAACAAGCCCGGCGTGTGCTGCTCGATGTGGCGCTCAATGCCGCTGATGGTCATGTCGTCGGCGAACTCGGAAGCCGCCTGCGAGTGAAGACCTGGAGCTGGCTGGCGGATCAGGATGCTACATCGCGTCAGGGCGGGTTTGCCGGTTGGACGGCGGATGGCACACCGGTCTGGGCCGGCGGGCGCGGTACCAGTCAGCGGGTACTGCGTGATTACGCGCAGGCGTTGTCTACGGTAGTGCCTGTTTCATGGCCTGCGGATGCAGGGAAATGCGTAGAGGTCGAGCTGTTCTCCCGCTACCCACTTCGGCGCGTGCTGTCGGAAGGCACCGCGGTGACTTCCGGAGCGTTGCAGGGTGACTACCGCGTTGAATTCGCCAACGGTAATGCGCTGGATATCCACAGCGATGGCGAACTGTTTCTGCTGAATGACAAGCTCGTGGCTCGTCTGGATCGCGAAGAGTACGTTGCCCGTGTTCTCCAGCGCGAAGCCAGTGCCCAACCGGTCGAAGCCGCCAAAGCCCTGGCCGTGGCCATCCGCACGTACCTGCTGCAAAACGCCACGCGCCGTAGTGACTGCCTGAGCATCGACGACAGCAGCAGCCGCCAACGGGTCGCACCGCGTCCGGCGTCGCCGGAGTCTCGCGACATCGCCGCGTGGACCAGCGACCTGGTCCTGGCCGGCAGTACCGTCACGTACCATTCCGATCAACCCGGCCCGGACAAACTGTCCTGGCAGCAAGCCGTCGAACAGGCCCGCGCCGGTCAGCGCTATGACGCCATCCTGCTGCACGCCTACCCACGCGCCAGTCTCAGTCGTTGGGACAACCCGGTCGCGTCCTGCGAAGCATTGCCCGCCGCACAGGAATGGTTGCAGAAACAACGGCGCGGCTGGCGCCCAATGCTTGAAAGCGAAACGGGCTACAACGAAGTCAGTACCTTCGCCGTATGCCGCCTTGCCTTCGGTCGCCCCTATGTCGACCGCGAACGTCAGCGAATCTATGTGCGTGGCGTGCAGTCACTGCAAGACCGCCTCGACCTGACCCACGAATACCTGCACCTGGCCTTCGAAGCACACCCCAACGGCCAGGACGAAACCTACATCGAAGGGCTCGCCCACCACCTCTTGCTGGAATAGGCCATGAAACTCCGTTATCCACAGGTCTTGCTGTTGCTCTGTTCGCTGCTGGCGTTGTCATCGGTGATGGCGGCTGACAGCGTCAAGCTCGACACCCCCACAGGTGGCTGGCGCACCGGCGCGCCCGAGGGCGAAGGGGAAAGCTTCCGGCAAACCGTCAACTACCCGGCCTCGTCGGTGAATACCCCGGCAGGCCAGGCCAATACCGCTCGCATCAGCGGGCAGATCAAGGCCACAGCCAAATCGACAGAGCCCGGCCGACTGATCGTCAACGGCGTGAGCATGCCACTGAAAATCGATCCGGCCGGCCGTTTCGACCGCCCGTTTTCATTCCCCAACGGCAGCAACAGCGTCGAGGTTCGCAGCCCTGATGGCCAACAACGTCACCGCACGCAATTGCTCAACAGCAGCGGCGGCGCGACCCCGGCCAAGTTGCGCGTATTGCTGTCCTGGGACAGCGACAACACCGACCTCGACCTGCACCTCATCACCCGCGACGGCGCGCACATCTGGTACGGCGACCGCGTCGTCCCCAACGGCGCAGCGCTCGACGTCGACGTCACCACCGGCTACGGCCCGGAAATCTTCGCCATGCCCGCGCCGATCAAGGGGCAGTACCTGGTGTATGTGAACTACTTTGGCGGCGGGTACAGCAATGATGAGGAGGGGCAGGAAGATGCGGTGCAATCGCTGACCACGGCGCAGGTAACAGTGATTACCGAGGAGGGGATGCCGAGCGAGAAGATGGAGACGTTCCTGGTGCCGATGCGGGCGGTGGGGGAGTTGACGTTGGTGAAGGGGTTTAGTTATCCGTGAGGGGCAAGTGACAGCAGTGCTGCGACAAATTCAAGTGCTGAGCAGTTCACTTTCTTAGAGGCATTAAAAAGCCGGCTTGTGGCCGGCTTCTCGGGGACTGGCTTGGATCATTTTTGGTAAACCGCGCCAGCCTTCAAAACGTACACCCGGATCTTGCGTCCGGCTGTGGGACCTGGTGAGAAAGTCATCTGCCAGGTCAGTGCATCTGAGCCGCAAGGCGGGTCGATGCGCAAATGTGGGGCGCAGCATACGCAGGTTTGCGGGAAATTCCCAGCGGGAAGTGCGAGGCAGAGCCGCCCGGCCACTCGGCTGGGGTGGCAATGGGTGTTCTGGAGCGCTTAAAGAAACGGCACCGCCGGCCGCCGTTTGTTCAGGGTCGACCACCAGAACACCCAACCCAGCACCCTGATGTTCTGCTCTTCGATTTGTGCGGGCCTGAAGATTTCATCCGGGTACTCGGCGCGGTTGTGGCTGCGCAGTCGCAGTGAGTTGCCCGGTAATCGGTGCAGGTACTTGATGCGTAGCATGCCGTCATGTTCGATGGCGTAGATCTCGCCATCGACAATCTGGGTCAGGCCACGGTCAATCGCCAGGGTCGAGCCGTCTTCAATTTTCTCGCCCATGCTATTGCCGCTCATGAAGGCGCAGATGGCGTCTGCGTGATTGATCTCCAGGGAGTCAAGGTGGCTGCGGGGCAGGCGGATCGATTGCTTGGGGTCTTCAATGACGTGGGTTTTGTTGGAGCCCTGGGCAGTAAAAGCTTCTTTGTAGAAAGGCAGTTCGACGTCGACAGGCTCGATGACCGTGTAGACACCGCGGATGGTCTGGGCATCAAAGGTGTTGCCGGATTCGTCGAGCAGGCGCAGGTGTTGGGCGTCTTTCAAACCTTCGCCGGTTTTCAGCCAGTCGCTGCTGACGGAGAGTTTTCTGGCGACTTCTTCCATGCAATGGGCGGGCACGCCACGGGTGTACCAGTTATGTACATTTTGCGGAGCCGTATCCAGAAAATCGGCAAATCCGGTGGTCGTGATGTTCGCTGCTTCGAGGAGCGCTTTAAAGCGTGGGCCGCTAGTGTTCTTTTTCATAAACACGAGTCTACTGGCGGCTGGTAAGGGTTTGAATAAACGCCTCGTTCAAATTTCGCGGGAAATTTACGACCGGATGTAAGGCGCTCTTGGGGAATTTTAAACAAGAAAAAACCAGAAACGGGCTCAGTTAAACGGTCCGTTTGGCGTGCTTTTCAAGCGCCCACAAAAAACCCCGGATCACCCGGGGTTTTTCTTGAAGCCTGGAGCTTGAAGCTCGCGGCTGCTCTTAGCCTTTATAGGCAGCAACCGACTTGGTGATCGCAGCGCGGGCGGCGTCTGCACCGTCCCAACCTTCGATTTTCACCCATTTGCCTTTTTCGAGATCTTTGTAGTTCGCGAAGAAGTGCTCGATCTGCTGGATCAGCAGCGCTGGCAGGTCGGTGTATTCCTTCACGTCCACGTACAGCTGGGACAGCTTGTCGTGTGGGACTGCGATCACTTTGGCATCGCCGCCGCCGTCGTCGGTCATGTTCAGGATGCCGACCGGACGAGCGCGGATCACCGAACCTGGAGCAACCGGGTAAGGGGTTACAACCAGCACGTCGAGGGGATCACCGTCGTCAGCCAGGGTGTTCGGGATGTAACCGTAGTTGGCCGGGTAGAACATTGGGGTGGCCATGAAACGGTCAACGAACAGGCAATCGCTGTCTTTGTCGATTTCGTATTTGATCGGCGCGTGGTTGGCCGGAATCTCGATCGCGACGTAGATGTCGTTCGGCAGGTCTTTGCCAGCCGGAATCTTGCTGTAGCTCATTGGGCGTTGCCCCCGTTAGTTGACCAGAAATACTTGGCCGGATTGACCAAAAAGTGGCGGCGATTATAGGCATATTCCTGTGTCGACGCCATGTACCAGAAGTCGTATGGCGCTTACTGGTCTGCCTGATAGACAGGGTCGTGCGCCTTTAGTTGCTTCAACCTCGCCAGTGGGTCCTGGCGATAGAACAGCTTCAACTGCTGGTACACCTGTGGATAAGCCTCGTGCAGCAAATCCGGGGCGCTGAAGAAGTATTCGCTGGTGACGGCGAAGAACTCGGCAGGGTTTTCGGCGGCATACGGGTCGATGGCCGTTTCGGCATCGGGATTGCGTTCCAGTTGCCGGTCGAGGTCGTCGTAGGCCTTTTGCATGACGTTGGCCCAGTCGCTGACCCGCATGTCGGGGTGCAACGGCGGCAGGCCGTTGGCGACACCGTTGAGCATGTCGAGTTTGTGCGCCAGTTCGTGGATCACCAGGTTGTAGCCTTCCCAGCCACCACTGGCCATCACGCCCGGCCAGGCGAGGATGATCGGGCCTTGCTGCCAGGCTTCACCACTGTGCTCGCCGTCCCATTCGTGCTCGACGCCGCTGGCATCGCGATGGCGCTGCGGGCTGAGAAAGTCGTCGGGGTAGAGAATGATTTCGTGGAAGCCCTGATACCAGTTCAGGTCGCCGAGATGCAGCAGTGGCAGTTGCGCCTGGGCAGCGAGCAGCAAGCGCCGCTCCTGATGCAGTTCGACGCCGGGCAGGGCGGTGAGGTGCTTGTCTTCGAGGAACAGCACGCAGGCTTCGCGCAGCCATTGGTCTTCGGCGACGCTGATGCCATCGAGAAAACTCAGGTGCTGGCGCACCCGTTGCCACATGTCATCGGCAATCGGGTGCTTTGCCAGAGTGCGCCGGCGACGCCAGGCGCTCAGAGACCACATTGTGTCAGCGCGATTCGGCTTTGGAGCTCGAACTCGCAAGGCGGTTACGCACCATGCCAATGATCATCGGCACCAGCGAGAGCAGGATGATGCCAACGACCAGCAACGACAGGTTCTTCTTGATGAACGGCACATTGCCGAAGAAGTAACCAAGTGTCACCAGCCCGCCGACCCACAAGACAGTGCCAAAGACGCTGAAGGCGAAGAAACGCGGATAAGGCATTTTCCCCACACCGGCGACGAATGGTGCAAAGGTGCGGATGATGGGCAGGAAGCGCGCCAGGGTCACGGTCTTGCCGCCATGCTTGTCATAGAAATCGTGGGTTTGTTGCAGGTAGTCGCGGCGGAAGATCTTCGAATTCGGATTGCTGAACAGTTTTTCACCCGCCGTTCGTCCGATGATGTAGTTGGTGCTGTCGCCCAGAATCGCCGCCAGCATCAACAGGCCGCCAAGCAGTACCGGGTCCATGCCGCCACCAGCCGCCACAGCACCGGCGATGAACAGCAGGGAGTCGCCCGGCAGGAAGGGCATGACCACCAGGCCGGTTTCACAGAAGATCACCATAAACAGGATGGCGTAGATCCATGCCCCGTAGTTGGTTACAAGCATGTCGAGGTAGACGTCGAGATGCAGGACGATGTCGATCGGGTTGAAATCCATGGAAAGCACCTGTGGTAACGGCCCGACTCGGCAGGCCTGTGCGGATGACTTCGCGTAAGACTACGGATAAGGGTAGTTTTTCTTACAAGCCGGGAAGATCGGGATTATACGAGGCGAGAGGTGAAAATCGCGTCGAGATTGTAGCGGGGAATGTCATGGCAGGGCTGATGTTTGATAACGAACAAGTGGGAGCGAACCTGCTCGCGATGCCGTCGCCTCGTTGGGCCAGTGTAATCCGGTCGATGCCATCGCGAGCAGGGAGCAGGTGATTCAGAGTTCGTCGCTGATCGGCAGCACATAGTTCTTGAATTCGGTATCTTCCTTGAATCCGATGGATTCGTAGGTTTTCTGCGCGACTTCGTTGTTGCTGCTGGTGGAAACACGCATGCGCACGGCATTGGTTTCCTTGGCCATTTTTTTGGCGGTGCGGATCAGGTTGTCGGCCACCAACTGGCGGCGGGCGTCCTCGGCGACATAAATATCGTTGAGGATCCACACACGTTTGAGCGAAAGCGAGGAGAAACTCGGGTACAGCTGGCAGAAACCCATCAGTTTGTTGCTGTCGTCATCGGACAGCGCCAGGTAGATCACCGACTCCTTGCGACGCAGGCGTTTTTCGAGGAACGCCCGGGACGAGTCCGGATACGGCAGGGAACCATAAAACTCGCGATATTTGACGAACAACGGGGTCAGCAGGTCCAGGTGTTCGAGGGTCGCTTGAATAATCCGCATGGTAGGTCTCGTCTTCAAGTGGCTGTCTTACGTCTATGACGGCGATGGGAAACCCTTGGCGGCCGCGCCACGATCCTGCCTGAAACTGGTACGAATGTGCAATGCGCAAGCGGTTCAGGCATTCGGCGGGCCGAGTAGGAAATTTCCTTTCATGTCGGCTCCCGCGTCCGACTCCAGTGTCTGAACCTGTGCTTCATCCTTCAGATTGACCCCTGACAACTGCCGCCGGCAGGCTTCGCGCATCAAGTACAGCAAACGGTGTGCCGCCATGCCGTAACTCAGGCCTTCGAGCCGCACGTTGGAGATGCAATTACGGTAGGCATCGGTAAGGCCGACCTTGGGATTGTAGGTGAAATATAAACCCAGGCTGTCCGGGGAACTCAGGCCAGGGCGTTCGCCGATGAGGATGACGGTCATTTTTGCGCCAAGTAATTCGCCGACTTCATCGGCGACCGCAACGCGTCCCTGTTCCACCAGTATCACCGGCGCGACAGTCCAGCCTTCAGCTGCGATCTGTTCGTCGAGGCGTGCCAGAAAGGGCAGGGTATGGCGATGGACGGCCAGTGCCGACAGGCCGTCGGCAATCACAATCACCAAATCGACCCCGCCAGGATGCGCCGAAGCGTATTCCCGCAGGGTCTTTGCCGACGCGTTACTCAGTTTTCGTCCCAGGTCCGGACGTTGCAGGTAACTGTTGCGGTCGATCGCTGCACTGTGCAGTAAAAGGCTTTCGTGCCCGCGTTCGGCCAGTTGTGTGCTGAGTGCCGCGTGATCGAACGGCAAGTGCACCGCATCCCGCGCCTGGGCGTGAGCGTATTGGAAGTCCAGTTGGGCGCGGGTGGGAATGCTGGTGCCGGTGCGGCCCAGGGCAATTCGCGCTGGTGTCAGGCGCCGCAGTTCCAGCCATGGGTTGTGGGGGTCGAAGGGAAGTTTTTCCATGTCATTACTCATCCCAGTTGCGCCAGGGCCTGGCGGAAGGCTGGCGGCAGGCTGCTGCCAAACAGAACCCGGCCGTCCGCCTGGGTGAAGATGCCCATTTTCGCCAGCCATTGCTCGAACTCCGGCGCAGGCTTGAGCCCCAGGGTCTGCCGGGCATAGAGCGCGTCGTGAAACGAGGTGGTCTGGTAGTTGAGCATGATGTCGTCGGAGCCGGGGATCCCCATGATGAAGTTGATCCCGGCGACGCCCAGCAGGGTCAGCAGGGTGTCCATATCGTCCTGGTCAGCTTCGGCATGGTTGGTGTAGCAGATGTCGCAACCCATGGGCACACCGAGCAATTTGCCGCAGAAGTGGTCTTCCAGGCCGGCGCGGATGATCTGTTTGCCGTTGTACAGGTATTCCGGGCCGATGAAGCCGACGACGGTGTTCACCAGAAACGGATTGAAATGACGTGCGACGGCGTAGGCGCGGGTTTCGCAGGTTTGTTGATCGACGCCATGGTGGGCATTGGCTGACAGGGCGCTGCCCTGGCCGGTTTCGAAGTACATCAGGTTCTGGCCCAGGGTGCCTCGATTCAGGCTCAAGCCGGCGTCATAGCCCTCCTTCAATACACTCAGGTTAATGCCGAAACTGGCGTTGGCCGCTTCGGTGCCGGCGATCGACTGGAACACCAGGTCCAACGGGACGCCGCGATTGACCGCTTCGATCGACGTGGTGACATGGGTCAGTACGCAAGCCTGGGTCGGAATCTCGTAGCGCTGAATGATCGCGTCGAGCATCTCCAGCATCGCGCAAATCGAGGCGATGCTGTCGGTGGCTGGGTTGATGCCGATCATCGCGTCGCCATTGCCGTGCAGCAGACCATCGAGAATGCTTGCGGCGATGCCGGCCGGTTCGTCGGTGGGGTGGTTCGGTTGCAAGCGCGTGGACAGTCGACCGCGCAGGCCCAGGGTGCCGCGAAACTGCGTGACCACGCGGATTTTTTGCGCAACCAGCACCAGATCCTGCACGCGCATGATCTTCGATACCGCGGCAACCATTTCCGGAGTCAGGCCGGGGGCGAGGGCGCGCAGGACCTGTTCGTCGGCGGCATCACTGAGCAGCCAGTCGCGAAAGCCGCCGACGGTGAGGTGACTGATCACGGCGAAGGCCTGTTTGTCGTGGGTGTCGATGATCAGACGGGTGACTTCATCGGATTCGTAGGGGATCAGTGCTTCCTGCAGGAAGTGGCTTAGCGGGGTGTCGGCCAACGTCATCTGTGCCGCGACACGCTCGCCGTCATTAAGGGCTGCGACGCCGGCCAGAAAATCTCCGGAGCGTGCCGGGCTGGCCTTGGCCATCACTTCCTTGAGGCTGTCGAAGCGGTAAGTCTGGGCGCCGACGGAATGGGCGAATGCGGCCATGGGGCGGAGTCCTCCAGTAATTATTGCAATTTGCTTTTCCTGTGGGAGCTGCATGCACTTCAATATGGCCGTCACCGGGCAGTGAGCCCGGTGACGGTGCATTCAGACACCTTCGAGCATAGCGTCCGCCGGTGCCTCGGAGCGTTGCTTGGCGGTCAGCTGGAAGTACAGGTAGCCGGCAGCCATGAAGCCGAGGAAAATCAGGCCGATCAAGGTGTTGAACCACGCCATCGCCACCAGGCACACCACCGCCAGAAACAGCGCGATCCCCGGCACGATCGGATAACCCGGGGCGCGGAAGGTGCGTTCCAGGTTCGGTTCGGTTTTACGCAACTTGAACAGGCTCAGCATACTGATGATGTACATCACGATGGCGCCGAATACCGACATGGTGATCATCGCCGCCGTCAGGGTCATGCCTTGCAGATTGACCAGGCCATCGCTGTAGATCGCCGCAATGCCGATCACGCCGCCGGCCAGGATCGCCCGGTGCGGTGTCTGGAAGCGCGAAAGTTTGGCCAGCCCGGCAGGCAGATAACCGGCACGGGCCAAGGCGAAAAACTGCCGCGAGTAGCCGAGGATGATCCCGTGGAAACTCGCCACCAGGCCGAACAGGCCGATCCACACCAGCATGTGCATCCAGCTCGAATTGTTGCCGACCACCGCTTTCATTGCCTGAGGCAGCGGATCGTTGATGTTCGACAGCTGGCGCCAGTCGCCGACACCGCCCGCCATCACCATTACGCCGATGGCCAGGAACACCAGCGTCAGAATGCCGCTGACGTAGGCCTTGGGGATTGTGCGTTTCGGGTCCTTGGCTTCCTCGGCGGCCATGGCTGCACCTTCGATAGCGAGAAAGAACCAGATCGCGAAGGGAATGGCGGCGAAAATGCCAGGAATCGAGCCCATCGTGAACTCGTTGGCACCAGACCAGCCGTTGAGCACAAAGTTGCTGAAACTGAAACCCGGCGCGACCACGCCCATGAACACCAGCAGTTCAGCGACGGCCAGCACGGTGACCACCAGTTCGAAGGTGGCCGCGATGCTGACGCCGAGAATGTTCAGGCCCATGAACACGAAATAGGCGCCAACGGCGGCGACCTTCGGGTCCAGTTCCGGGTATTGCACGTTGAGGTAGGCGCCGATGGCCATGGCGATGGCCGGTGGTGCAAAGACGAATTCGATCAGGGTGGCGATGCCGGCGATCAACCCGCCTTTCTCGCCAAAGGCCCGGCGACTGTAGGCAAATGGTCCGCCAGCGTGGGGAATCGCCGTCGTCAGCTCGGTGAAGCTGAAGATAAAGCAGGTGTACATCGTCGCCACCATCAACGCGGTGACGAGAAAGCCCAGTGTGCCTGCGGTGCCCCAGCCGTAACTCCAGCCGAAGTACTCGCCGGAAATCACCAGGCCGACGGCAATGCCCCATAAATGCAGGGTGCCGAGTGTGGGTTTGAGCTGTGTGGAAGAAGTAGTCATAAGTCCTCTCTATTTTTTATTGTTCGATCTTGCGGACTTTCGGGTGCGACGGGTTGGGTTAAATGCTGAATGACGGGTACGCAAGGGCCGTGCCAGAGCGGCCAGCCATTGTGTTGTGTCATTAAGGACGCCTTCGCCGGCAAGCCGGCTCCTACAGGTTTATGCGGTCTGTAGGAGCTGGCTTGCCAGCGATGGACTCACCTCATTTCAAGAGGGGTTAGAAGAAACCCAGCGGATTGATGTCGTAGCTCACCAGCAGGTTTTTAGTCTGCTGATAGTGGTCGAGCATCATCTTGTGGGTTTCACGGCCGACGCCGGACTTCTTGTACCCGCCAAACGCGGCGTGCGCCGGGTACAGGTGGTAGCAGTTGGTCCACACACGACCGGCCTTGATGGCGCGGCCCATGCGGTAGGCGCGGTTGATGTCGCGGGTCCAGAGGCCGGCACCGAGGCCGAACTCGGTGTCGTTGGCGATGGCCAGAGCTTCGGCTTCGTCCTTGAAGGTGGTGATGCTCACCACCGGGCCGAAGATTTCTTCCTGGAACACGCGCATTTTGTTGGTGCCCTTGAGCAGCGTCGGCTGGATGTAGTACCCGCTTGCCAGGTTGCCCTCGAGTTTTTCCACCTTGCCGCCGGTCAGCAGCTCGGCACCTTCGCCCTTGGCGATTTCCAGGTACGAAAGGATCTTGTCGAATTGCTGTTCGGACGCCTGGGCGCCGACCATGGTGTCGGTATCCAGCGGGTCGCCACGTTTGATTTGCAGGACCTTCTTCATCACCACCTGCATGAACTCGTCGTAGATCGACTCTTGCACCAGTGCACGGGAAGGGCAGGTGCAGACTTCGCCCTGGTTGAAGAATGCCAGCACCAGGCCTTCGGCGGCTTTCTCGATGAAGGACGGTTCGGCCTTCATGATGTCTTCGAAGAAGATGTTCGGCGACTTGCCGCCCAGCTCCACGGTAGACGGAATGATGTTTTCGGCGGCGCATTTCATGATGTGCGAGCCGACCGGGGTCGAGCCGGTGAAGGCAATCTTGGCGATGCGCTTGCTGGTGGCCAGTGCTTCACCGGCTTCTTTGCCGAAGCCTTGCACGATGTTCAGCACGCCCGGTGGCAGCAGGTCGCCGATCAGTTCGACCAGCACGGTAATGCCCAGCGGGGTCTGTTCGGCAGGCTTGAGCACCACGCAGTTGCCGGCAGCGAGCGCCGGGGCGAGTTTCCAGGCGGCCATCAGGATCGGGAAGTTCCACGGGATGATCTGCCCGACCACGCCCAGCGGTTCATGGATGTGATAGGCCACGGTGTTGCCGTCGATTTCGGCAGCGCTGCCTTCCTGGGCGCGCAGGCAGCCGGCGAAGTAGCGGAAGTGATCGGCGGCCAGCGGAATGTCGGCGTTGAGGGTTTCGCGCACGGCTTTGCCGTTGTCCCAGGATTCGGTGATCGCCAGGGTTTCCAGATTCTGCTCGATGCGGTCGGCGATTTTCAGCAGCACCAGCGAGCGCGCCTGGGCGGAGGTGGCGCCCCATGCATCGGCAGCGGCGTGGGCAGCATCCAAGGCCTTGTCGATGTCTTCGGCCGTGGAGCGTGGGAATTCGGCAATCGGTTGGCCATTCACTGGCGAGGTATTAGTGAAGTACTGACCTTTGACAGGCGCGACGAACTCGCCGCCGATGTAGTTACCGTATTTGGCTTTGAACGAAACGATAGCGCCTTCAGTACCGGGGTGAGCGTAACGCATGGTGGTCTCTCCTTGCTTTTGTGCTTATAGGGAGTCGCGCATGTGCGCTTGCTTTAAGCGTAGAGCAAGGGCCGGGCCAGTGCGTTGCATCTCAGGTAAATCAAGACCTTGCGCGATTTTTGTCGGACAGACGGAGCGCGCCTGTGACGCATCCGGTACAGCCGACGTGACACTTTGTACCGCTTCTGGCACAGCCTGTGACTGGGTAGTCTTGCAAGCATTGCAATGCAGGCCCGGCTGGAGGATGCTCGGCATCACCTCATGCACGGGACGCCGAGCCCCGGGGAGAACAATAAGAAATGCACGACAACCATTTGAGTCGCCATGCCCAGCAAGTATTGACCGTGACCCAGGGCAAGACCCACCTGCACGGCCCCGGCAGCGATCCGTCCATCGCCCGTTCCTGGCTGCGCTGCCTTGAGGACTATCATCTCGATCCGGCGCTGAGCATCGCACCGACGGTGCTGGAACATGGCCGTGTCCTGGAAAGTCGTGAACGCTTGCAGCAGGTGCTGCACATTGCCGGCAATGAAATGACCAGCCTGCACCAGCAACTCTCCGGTGCCGGTCATGCAGTACTGCTGACCGACGCCCGCGGCGTGATCCTCAATTGCGTCACCGCGCCCGCCGAGCGACAGATTTTCGAGCGTGCCGGGCTCTGGCTCGGTGCCGACTGGAGCGAGGCCTGCGAAGGCACCAACGGCATTGGCACTTGCCTGGTGGAGCGTCAGTCGCTGACCATCCATCAGGACGAACACTTTCGTGGCCGCCACACCGGCCTGACCTGCTCCGCGAGCCCGGTTTTCGATCCTCACGGCGAATTACTGGCAGTGCTCGACGTGTCATCGGCGCGGCGCGACGTTTCGCGGCAAAGTCAGTTCCACACCATGGCTCTGGTCAATCTGTCGGCGAAGATGATCGAGAGCTGTTACTTCCTGCGCTGCTTCGACAATCAATGGCTGCTGCGTTTTCACTTGCAGGCCGAGTCCGTCGGATTGTTCAGCGAAGGCTTGCTGGCGTTCGACGGAGAGGGGCGCATTTGCGCGGTCAACCAGAGTGCGCTGAACCTGCTTGGACACATTCGCGGCGGCTTGCTGGGGAAACCGGTGGAGGCGTTTTTCGATTGCTCGCTCGATGAGTTGCTGGGGCGGGCGAGTATCAATGCCGCGGCCAGTTGGCCATTGCGTACCCGTGATGGTCGCAAGCTGTTCGCGGTATTGCGCGGTGAGGCGCGGCGGTCGCTGCCGGTTCCGATGGTGCCTGCTCCCACGGCTGCACAAGCACCGCGCCTGGCGGGCATTTGCCTGGATGATGCGACGTTGCAGGCGGACTTCCGCAAGGCCTTGCGCGTTTACGAACGCGACGTGCCGCTGCTGATCAATGGCGAAACCGGGTCGGGCAAGGAGGCCTTTGCCAAAGCGGTGCACCACGCCAGCCAGCGGGCGGAAAAAGCCTTTGTCGCCCTCAATTGCGCGGCCATTCCCGAAAGCCTGATCGAAAGCGAGCTGTTCGGTTACCGCGGCGGCAGCTTCACCGGCGCCCGTAAGGAAGGCATGCGCGGCAAGTTGCAACAGGCCGACGGCGGGACGTTGTTCCTCGACGAAATCGGTGACATGCCGCTGGCTTTGCAAACACGCTTGCTGCGGGTGCTGGAAGACCGGCAAGTGGTGCCGATTGGTGGCGAGCCGGAAGCGGTTAACGTGCGGATCATCAGCGCCACCCACCGCAATTTGCTCGATCGCGTGCGGGACGGCAGCTTTCGCGAGGATTTGTATTACCGCCTCAACGGGCTGGAGGTGGCGCTGCCAGCATTGCGTGATCGCAGTGACAAGTCGCAGCTACTCGACTTTTTGCTGGCCGAAGAGGCGGGGGCAGAACCTGTGTTGATCGACGGGCCGGCGCGGGAGGCCTTATTGGGGTTCGCCTGGCCGGGCAACGTGCGGCAGTTGCGCAATGTGCTGCGTACGTTGGCAGCTCTTTGTGAGGATGGGCGGATCGGTCTGGAAGATTTGCCAGCGATGATTCGTCAGGCGCGGCCGGTAGTGCCGACGATGGAAGTGGTGTCGGAACATCCGCTGGAAGATGCCGAGAGGCTGGCGTTACTCAGTGCGCTGGAACAGACACGCTGGCATATGACGCATACGGCTGAACAGCTTGGGGTCAGTCGCAATACCCTTTATCGCAAGCTGCGTAAGCACGGTATCGCCCGCTAATCCGAGTCGCGGCTAATCGCGGGCAAGCCCGCTCCCACAGGATCTCCGTTGTCCTTGTGGGAGCGGGCTTGTCCGCGATGGCGTCGGTGAGGGCGAAACACAAGGTGCGAATTTCCCCTCCCTAAGCTAACCTGCGGCCATGTTTTACGAGGTCGACTATGCACATTCATATTCTTGGTATCTGCGGCACTTTCATGGGGTCAATGGCGGTTCTGGCCAAAGAGCTGGGCCATCACGTGACCGGCTCCGATGCCAACGTCTATCCGCCGATGAGTACTCAACTGCAAGCCCAGGGCATCGAGTTGACCCAGGGCTACGACCCGGCGCAACTCGATCCAGCCCCTGATCTGGTGGTGATCGGCAACGCCATGTCCCGGGGCAATCCGGCGGTAGAGTACGTGCTGAACAAAGGCCTGCCTTACGTCTCCGGCCCGCAATGGCTGGCCGATCACGTGCTGCAAGGTCGCTGGGTACTGGCCGTTGCCGGTACGCACGGCAAGACCACCACCAGCAGCATGCTGGCCTGGGTGCTGGAACACGCAGGCATGGCCCCTGGCTTCCTGATTGGCGGCGTGCCGCAAAACTTCTCGGTGTCGGCGCGCCTGGGTGACACACCGTTCTTTGTCATCGAAGCCGACGAGTACGACAGCGCTTTCTTTGACAAGCGCTCCAAGTTCGTCCATTACCGTCCGCGCACGGCGATCCTGAACAACCTCGAGTTCGATCACGCGGACATCTTCCCGGACCTGCCGGCCATCGAGCGGCAGTTCCATCACTTGGTGCGGACTATCCCGAGCGAAGGCCTGGTGATTCATCCGACCACTGAGCCGGCGTTGCAGCGCGTTATCGAGATGGGTTGCTGGACCCCGGTGCAAACCACAGGTGCCGGCGGTCAGTGGCAGGTCAGGCTGCTCAGTGAAGATGGCTCGAAGTTCGAAGTGATGTTCGAAGGTGTCGCTCAGGGTGTGGTCGAGTGGGACATGACTGGCCAGCACAACGTCGCCAACGCCCTGGCGACGCTGGCCGCCGCACGCCACGTCGGTGTGGTGCCGTCCATGGGCATCGCCGCGTTGAGCGCCTTCAAGAGCGTGAAGCGCCGGATGGAGAAAGTCGCGGAAGTCCGTGGCATCACCATCTATGACGACTTCGCTCACCACCCGACCGCCATTGCCACCACACTCGACGGCCTGCGCAAGCGCATTGGCGATGCACCGCTCATTGCAATCATCGAGCCGCGCTCCAACTCCATGAAGCTCGGCGCGCACCGTGACGGATTGCCGGAAAGCGTGGTCGATGCCGATCAGGTGATCTGGTACGCACCGGCCAACCTCGGCTGGGACCTGGCGGGCACGGCGGCGCTGTGCACTGTGCCGTCGATCGTCAGCGATTCCCTTGAAGGCATCATCGAGCGCGTGAAGAGCCAGGCCCAACCCGGCACTCACGTGGTGATCATGAGCAACGGCGGCTTCGGCGGCCTGCACGGCAAACTGGCCGAGGCGCTGAAATGAACAACGGCCCGGACCGCATCACCCTGGCAATGACCGGCGCCTCAGGCGCCCAGTACGGTTTGCGCCTGCTCGACTGCCTGGTGCGGGACGATCGTGAAGTGCACTTCCTGATTTCCAAGGCCGCACAGTTGGTGATGGCCACTGAAACTGATGTCACGCTGCCGTCCAAACCGCAGATGATGCAGGCGTTCCTCACCGAATACACCGGCGCTGCCGCAGGGCAGATTCGGGTGTATGGCAAGGAAGACTGGATGTCGCCGGTGGCCTCGGGCTCCGGCGCGCCAGCGGCGATGGTGGTGGTGCCGTGTTCGACGGGTACTTTGTCGGCCATTGCCACGGGTGCCTGCAACAACCTGATCGAGCGTGCCGCCGACGTGACGCTGAAAGAGCGCCGGCAGCTGATTCTTGTGCCTCGCGAGGCGCCGTATTCGAGCATTCACCTGGAACACATGCTCAAGTTGTCGAACATGGGCGTGACAATCCTGCCGGCATCTCCGGGCTTTTATCATCAGCCACAAACCATCGACGATCTGATCGATTTCGTCGTGGCACGGATCCTTAACCTGCTGAATATCCCTCAGGACATGTTGCCGCGTTGGGGCGAGCATCATCTGACCAGCGATGAATAAGCTGCTGGTGGTGGTGCTTGCGCTGCAACTGGCCGGGTGCGCCACGGCGCGCACGCTCGATGCGGCCAAGCCGGGGGCGCCGGTGGTGTACTCGGGCACTCGCCTGGATTTGTACGCGATGAACGGCGGGTGCTGTGCCAAGGACCGTTTCGGAGCCGAAGCGCCGAGCTATCCCGGTGTCGACCTGCCGGCGAGTGCATTGCTCGACACGTTGCTGTTGCCGCTGTCGTTGTTGACGGTGATTGGCGTGAGTTTTCAGGCGACAGGTGGGTTGTAAGAGAGCAAGCCCGCTCCCACAGGTTTTTCAGCAATTGCAAAATTTGTGTACGACACAAAATCCTGTGGGAGCGGGCTTGCCCGCGAAGAGGCCCGCTCAGGCACCATAAAATTACTTGCCCAACTTCCTCAGCTCATCCGACTCGACAATCCTGACCCCGTCCTGCTCTTCCAGCGCCAGGCGCCACATTGCCCGGGCCAGTTGGCAGGCTTCGATGCCATGGTATTTGCCGGGAATCAGTCGTGATAACGGCCCGGCGAATTTCTCGCCCAGTCGCGGTTCGGTGCGATCACCCAGCAACAGCGAAGGGCGGCAAATAGTCAGCTGCGGCCAGTCTTGCGCGCGCAATGCGTACTCCATCTCGCCTTTGACCCGGTTGTAGAAAATCGAGGATCTGCGATCGGCTCCCAGGGCACTGATCACGATCAGGTGCCTTGCACCCATCTCCCGTGCGCGTTTGGCAAAGGCCACGACCATGTCCAGGTCCACTGCGCGGAACGCCTGTTCCGAGCCTGCCTGTTTGATGGTGGTGCCCAGGCAGCAGTAGGCGATGTCGACACGGCCGTTCAACTGCGGCAGAAACTCCGCCGGGTCGCCGACGGGGTTTTCAAGGTGCGGGTGTTTGGCCAGTGGCCGGCGTGAGGGGGCCAAAACCCGGGTAATCGTTGGCTCGTTAAGCAGGCGATCAAGCAGGTGTTCACCCGTTAAACCGGTGGCTCCGGCGAGCAGCACGTGCTGAGGCGTCAAGTACATAGTGTTTCTCCCTTGATACTGTTCAGCTTAGTTGCTGTTTGCATCCTTGCTTTCGATTGACGCACTTTGCAGGGCTTTTCGTGCCTGTTGTTTGCGCAGTAGTTGCCAATGCGAGAGGACGGTTTTCGGTGCCCAGATCTGCGGTTCGGATGCTTCGAAACCGTCTGCCAGCTCACGCTCGGCGACAGTGGCCTTGGCCAGTTTGAAGGCTTGGTCCAGATCATCGGTCTGATTCAGGGCCTGGGCGAAAAGTGCATCGCCGAAGTAGGTGAAGTTGGCTTCCTCCGAGCAGCCGAAGGACACCCGGTCGGCCCGCGAGGCCGTCATGATCAGGGTCCGTTCATCCTTGAGGGCGGGGATGAAACCGCCGGAATAGCAGGACGAAATCACGATGATTTTGTCGCGGTTTTTCAACGGGGCGAGAACGGCAGCCAATTCGTCGGCTGGCAAATCGGCCAGCTCCATGCGCGGCTGGTCCAGCACCAGTTCGTGTTCACTGGTGCCATGGCTGGACAGGTAGATGAAAATCAGGTCTTCCGGACCGCTACGTTCGGCCAGCGTCAAGGCGGCGCGGCGCAGGTTTTCCCGGGTAGCCATCGGGCGGTCGGCGAGGTGGTCACGATGGTTCACCAGGCGGATCTGGCCAAAGGCGCCGAAACGGGTGGTGAGCATATTGGCGACGTAGTCGGATTCGCGCAGAAATACGCTTTGCTTGCCATCACCGCCCAGGGTCAAAGAATACAGCTCCACCGCCGGGGTCGAGGGCGGAATGTTGGTCAGCGCCGAGTCGAGCAAGCGCCCCTGCGCCAGCAGGCCGAGCTCCAGAGTGTCGGGCAACAATTTGCCCTCGGCGTCGCGCACGCGCTGGCCATTGATCCAGGTGCCGCTGAGCACGGTGCCGTCGGTCAGCACCAATGTGCCGCGCCCCTGGTAACTGTCGTTGTCGAACTGGCCGGTGTAAAAGCTGCCGTCGGACAGGTTCAGTCGGCCCTGGCCGGAAAAGCGCCAGTCGTTGAACTGGCCGATGTAGTGGCTGCCGTCAGCGCCGATCAACTCGCCCTTGCCGTTCAGTGAACCTTCCTTGAACTGGCCCAGCCAGACATCGCCGTCGGCGTTTTCGTAGCGACCTTTGCCGTGCAGTTGATTGTTCTTGAAGCCGCCGACATAGATGTCGCCATCGGCGCTGTTGAACGTCCCGTTGCCTTCCAGTTGGCCGTCGACGAAGTGCCCGGTGAACTGATTGCCGTTGCCGTCGCCGCGTTGGCCTTCGCCATTGGGTTTGCCGTGGGCGAACTGGCCCTGATAGGAGCTGCCGTCCTCGAGCTCGAGGCGACCCAGGCCGGCGTATTGATCGGCCTTGAACTCTCCGCGATAGCTCATGCCGTTTTCTTTGAGTGTGCCTTCGCCGTCGCGCCGGCCAGCCTTGAAACCGCCGCTGTAACTGTTGCCGTTGGTGGTCAGTGCCCCCTGACCGTCGAACAGTCCCTGATTGAACTGCCCGCGATAGACTTCGCCATTGCTGCCATGCCATTCGCCCTGGCCCTGCCACTGGCCTTTGTCGAATTCGCCGGCGTACCAGCTGCCGTTCGGATAGTCGATGCGCCCCTTGCCTTGCAGCAAGCCATTGACCAGGTCACCGCGATAGCGTCCGCCGTCCGGCAGGCGGGCGTCGGGGGGCAAAGGTGATTCGCCGTCGCCGCAAGCGGTGAGCATCAGGGTCAAGGCAAGGAGTGCAAGTGGGCGCATAGCGGATTCCGGGCAATTAGGCGAGGGAGTATGCCGCAGCTATGTGTCCTTATATAGGGCGAGGTAGCGCGAGAAGGCGCGAAACAGCATGAGCTGCTTCGCATCCGGGAAGGTTTATACGAAGCACAGGGACAGGGGTTCGGCGATATACGCCGGTTTGTCCGAACCTTCGATTTCCAGGGTGGTGGTGGCCTTGAGCAGCCATTGGCCGGGTTTTTTCTCGATGACTTCAGTCAGGTCGACCTTGAGTCGCACTTTCGAGTTGACCTTGACCGGTTGAATGAAACGCACGCTGTCGAGGCCGTAGTTGACCACCATCTTCAAGCCTTCGGGCATGACGAGGATGTCCTCCATCAATTTCGGGATCAGCGACAACGACAGGAAACCGTGAGCGATGGTGCTGCCAAATGGCGTTTGCGCGGCCTTGACCGGATCGACATGGATGAACTGATAGTCCCCTGTGGCTTCAGCGAACAGGTTGATGCGTTCCTGATCGATGGTGAGCCATTCGGAACGTCCGAGTTCCTTGCCGACATAATCTTTGAGCTCTGCAACTGGAACATAGGGCATTGAGACTCTCCTTGGGTTCATCGGTTTTATAGTTTTGACTTGCGGGGATTTAATCTCCCGGCTTACCACTGTAGATCAACATGGCAAAACGCTCCGGTCAACTGACCATGCTTTTGGCGAATGCCGGTCTATAGCGCGAGCATGCTTATAATGCCCGGCCAATGCGGGTGACGGATTTTGCGGGAGATCTTTGATGTTGCTACGGGGCCTGACGTGGCTGGTGCTGTTCCAATTGCTTGGCACTGCGATCAATCACTTGTTTTTGCCTGTGCTGCCGGGGCCGATTGTGGGCTTGCTGCTGTTGCTGGTTTACCTCATCTGTCGCGGACAGGTCGGCGAGCCACTGAACCAGGCGGCCAGCAGCCTGTTGCGCTACCTGCCGCTTTTGCTGGTGCCGCCAGCCGTGGGCGTGATGGTCTATGCCGCCGACATTGCGGCGGATTTCTGGGCCATTGTCGGTGCGCTGGTGTTGTCGCTGCTGCTTTCGATGGCCTTCGCCGGGGTGCTGATGCAGCGCATGGTCAAGCGGCACGCTCAGCCTGAGGACAGCCAATGATCTTCGACTGGAACGGCGCCTGGACGTCGGTGATTCACCATCCGTTGTTCGGCATTGGCATTACCCTCGGCGCCTATCAGCTGGTACTGGGCGTGTTCGAGAAAACCCGCTGGATCTTTTTGCAGCCGGTGCTGGTCTCCATGTTGCTGGTGATCGGCGTGCTGGTGGGCTGCGGCTTGACCTACGCCGAGTACCGCAAGAGCACCGAGATTCTCAGCATCCTGCTCGGTCCGGCCACTGTCGCGCTGGCGGTGCCGCTTTATCTCAACCTGCGACGGATTCGGCAGTTGTTCTGGCCGATATTTACTACGCTGGTGATAGGCGGGGTGGTGGCCACGGGGATGGGCGTGTTGCTGGGCTGGTCGTTCGGTGCAGAACACATGATCCTGATGACCATGGCGCCGAAATCGGTGACCTCGCCAATTGCCATGTTGGTGGCTGAGCAGATTGGTGGGGTCGCGGCGCTGGCAGCGGTGTTCGTCTTGATTACCGGAGTGATCGGGGCGATTTTCGGTCCGGTCCTGTTGACCCGGCTGGGCGTGCATAGCCCGGAAGCCAGGGGTATGGCACTGGGCATGACGGCCCACGCGGTCGGCACGGCAGTGGCGATGCAGGAAAGTGAAGAGTGCGGCGCCTTCGCGGCGCTGGCGATGAGTTTGATGGGCGTGGCCACGGCGGTTTTGCTGCCGCTGGCGGTGTCGATGGTGGTGTAAGGAAATGTCTATGAGTCTGCCGCTTTTTCCGTTGAACACAGTGCTGTTCCCAGGCTGCATCCTCGACTTGCAGATCTTCGAAGCGCGCTATCTGGACATGATCGGCCGCTGCATGAAGCAGGGCGGAGGTTTCGGCGTGGTGTGCATCCTCGAGGGTGAAGAAGTCGGGATCGCCCCGGCCGGCTACGCGCTGGTGGGCTGCGAAGCACTGATCACCGATTTCAAACAACAGGACAACGGCCTGCTGGGGATTCGGGTTCAGGGTGGGCGGCGTTTCCATGTATTGAAAGCGGAAGTCCAGCGCGATCAGTTGACCGTCGCCGAGGTCGAGTGGCTGGAGGACGAACCGGAGCAGCCGCTGCAGGATGAGGACGCTGACCTGGTGGCATTGCTCAAGGCCCTGGCGGAACACCCTATGGTCGAAGCCTTGAACATGGGCACTGAAGCGACCGGGCAACAGTCACTGGCCAATCAGTTGGCGTACCTGCTGCCATTTGCCGAGCTGGACAAGATCGATCTGCTGCAACTTGACGATCCGCAGCAGCGACTGGATGCGATTCAGGCGCTGCTGGATGAGTTGCAGGGTGAGTTGTTTGCTTAGCTAAAAGTTACATGACGAAATGATTGTTTAAATAACTCCGATCCTCTGGTCGGAGTTTTTTTTAGCGAAAAATGTTCTGCCGATGACTGTTTGGCTGGTTTTTTTGCGTTCCAATGAATGTAATTTTGCAAAGTGATGCGGGCGGCAAGTAGCAATCAGTATCAGTTTTAGCGGAGTGCCTGCATTGCATCCTAATATTAACTGAAATAGCTTCTAGTCTCTCACATTTGGTGGGAAGAAATTAATAAGTGATGAGTGGAAAGTAAAATGAAAACAGGAAAAGTTAAGTGGTTCAATGATGAGAAAGGATTTGGGTTTGTTACGCCTGATGATGGTGGTGCCGACCTTTTTGTTCACTTCAAGGCAATAAAGTCTGATGGATTCAAGAGTCTGAAAGAAGGGCAGAAAGTATCCTTTAAGGCTGTACCAGGACCAAAAGGCCTGCAGGCGGAAGAAGTGACCATTTTGTAAAAAAAACTTGTGGCTTGTGGTGATTTGCTAGTAAGCCCTGCACCGCTTTGCTGCCGGGCTGGCTTGCACTTGGAGGAACTATGAATAATCAGAATTCGACAGACTCTGACGGAATTGAAAGCCCTACGGAGGACCTTGATGAGCAAGAGATCTTTTTTTCTATTGATCAGTCGGAGATCGACAGGCTGAAGATCAAAGCTGGTCAGCAGGTAAGCTACGAACTATGTCGAGGAGATAATGGTCGGCACTACGCGATCAATCTTGAGGTTGTTGATGTCCAGGAAAATTAACTGCGGCAACATTTCAGAAAATTGCCGCCTGTTGGCCAGGTGTGGTGAGAAAGTTGCAGTGTGAAAAGATATTTTTTTTATTGTGCGATCTATAATGCTTAATAAGTGGGAGCGGGCAAATGACAGCAGGAACAGTCAAGTGGTTCAATGATGAGAAGGGCTTTGGGTTTATCACGCCAGACGATGGCGGTGTCGACCTTTTTGTTCACTTTAAAGCAATACAGGTCGATGGGTTTAAAAGTTTGAAAGAAGGGCAGAAAGTATCTTTCAGGGCCGTTCCAGGGGCGAAAGGAATGCAGGCGGAAGACGTGAGTCCTTTGTGAAGTCCTCCTTGGGTTATGGCTAATTCAATTTCCTGGATCTCGCCATCAATCTCGAACTGATTGATGGCGACGAGGATAGATGGCTGCATGTGGCCCGTCCGTTTGTCGCCGGGGTGTGAACTAGTATGCATACCTCACTATCGCATCGGGTAAATGCCGCAGCACAAAGAAACCAAACAATGCAACCAGCGCTGGCAGTACCAGCCACCAGACCTTGGGCGGCATCGCGTTGAGTGAAGTCCGGCGCTGACTCAGCCACAGGCTGGCCGCACACACGCACGCTGCCAGCATCGCGCCTGCCAACACGTCCGTTGGCCAGTGTGCCCCGAGGTACACCCGCGACAGGGAAATCGCCAGTGCCGGCAGGCAACCCACCAATAGCCAGGTCAGACGCATTCGCGGTGGTTGTCCGCGGCCAGCCAGTACGGCGAGGGTCAGGAACAGCGCAAAGGAGCCCGAGGCATGGCCGCTGGGCATGCTGTAGCTGGTCAGTGGATCGCTCAGCACTTCCGGACGTACACGGGCGAAGAAATTTTTCGTCGCAGTATTGGCCAGGGCGGTGCCCAGCAGGGTGCCGCAGGCGAAAATCGCCTGTCGCCATTGCCGGGTCAGCAATAGCAATGCTGTCAGCAGCGCGCTGAAAATCAGCATGTTGCGGAATTCGCCAATCAGCGTGAACACCACAGCCACTTCATCAAGCATCGGGCTTCGATGCTCCTGTACCAGCGTCATGACGCCCTGATCCAGTGCGGTGAGGTGTGAATAGCCGATGAACAGTCCCGCCAGAATCAGCAGGCTCATGCCAGTGATGAGCATCGTGGCCCTGCGATGCCGGCGCAGGCTGCTGGTTGCGCTTAGCCCGATCATCACCGCGACACTGCCGGCGACGATGCCTGCCTGTGGCCAGAAACCTTCCGGCAGCGGCAAGCGAATTGCCGCACCGGTGGCCCAGCCCGGCAGCAGATAGGCCACCGACCAGCCGGCCCCCGCGAGCAGGCTGACGGCGAAGAAGCGCGGGAAGGGCATGTCGAACATCCCGGCCACCATCGGCAGCATGGGTCTTAACGGTCCGATGAAGCGCCCGACCAGTAGGCTGGCGATTCCGTAACGCTGGAAGTAGGATTCGGCTCCGGCAATCCACTCCGGGTGATTGCGCAAGCCCGGCAGGCGTCGGATATTCTGATGGAAGTGGCGTCCGAGGAAATACGAAACCACATCGCCGAGCACGCCGGCGAGGAAACCCAGGAGCAAGGTCTCGCTCAATGACAGCGCGCCGCTGCCGGCCAGTACGGCGACGGCGAACAATAAAACCGTGCCAGGTATGATCAGCCCGGCGATGGCCAGGCATTCGACGAAAGCCACGATGAACACCGTCGCCGCCAGCCATTGCGGATTGACCGCCAGCCAGTTGGTCAAGCTATCGAGCCATTGGCCCATAAACACAACTCCATTGAATGTTCGATTACTCCTTGTGGGAGATTCTATGTTGCAGGGGATTCCTTCAGCTTCAAGTTCCGGACAATGTCAGGTCAGCATAAAATAATCGTGCCCTTCGACCTGCCCCCGTCGCAGCGGGTTCCGCGTGCACCAGGCCGCATAGGCCGCGTCGACGAAGCGGTACATCAGGTGTTCGTCGCGCCCATGGGGAATGCCCAGGCGCGCGGCCTGGATAACATGGGAGGGCGTCTGGCCGACGTCTTCCACCAGCAGTACGTCATGGTCGAAGCGCTTGGCGTCCCAGACCGGCACCTTCAGGCCCAGGGACTTGCATAACAGAGTTTGCCCCGCGCAGAGCTTTTGCGACGGGCGAGGGCGGCCTTGGGCGTCGGGGTTGTTCAGCAGCATTTGCGCCAGGCTCGAAGGACCGCTCAGTTCATCGACCCAAGGGTAGGCGGACTTGATCAGCACCGCATTACCCGGACCCTGGGCGCTGAAGTTCAGCGAGTCGCCGCCGCGGGCGTAATACATATAGATGTGCCCGCCGCCCAGAAACAAAGCCTTACGCTTTTCTGTGTAGCCGAGGGATGCGTGGCTGCCTTTTTCCGCGCAGTAATAGGCTTCGGTCTCGATAATTCGGGCGCTGAGCCACAGGTCGCCCACTCGATGGCGAATGACTTTACCCAGTAAATCCCGGGCCAGAACTTGGGCGTCGCGGTCGAAAAACGCGTCCGGAAGGCCCTTGGGAAGGCTCATGGCGGACGTTCGAACAGTCAGATTGGACATGATGACCGGCATTTGTCAGGGCTGAATGAGTCGTGATGATAACAATTTGCAGCTTAATCCCGGCTGAACGTCGGCAATTTGCCCTCCATTTCGACCATCCGCCCGTCACCGCTGTTAGTCCCGGGACGCGACAGCTATAATCTGCCGCTTTACTCTTTACCAAGACCTAATCAAAGACCACTCCAGACCATGACTGAGTCCGTTCTTGACTACATGACCCGCCTGGGTCGCGCTGCACGCGAAGCTTCCCGCGTGATCGGCCGTGCCAGCACCGCGCAGAAAAACCGCGCCCTGCAGGCCGCCGCCAATGCGCTGGACGCTGCCCGCGCCGAGCTGTCAGCGGCCAATGAGCTGGATTTGGCCGCCGGTCGTGCCAATGGTCTTGAGCCGGCCCTGCTTGAGCGCCTGGCGCTGACCCCGGCGCGTATCGACGGCATGATCGTCGGCCTGCGTCAGGTGGCAGCCCTGCCGGACCCGGTCGGCGCGATCCGTGACATGAGTTTCCGCCCGTCCGGTATTCAGGTCGGCAAGATGCGCGTGCCACTGGGCGTGATCGGAATCATCTACGAGTCGCGGCCGAACGTGACCATTGATGCCGCCAGCTTGTGCCTGAAGTCCGGCAACGCGACCATCCTGCGTGGCGGTTCCGAGGCCATTCATTCCAATCGAGCCATCGCCGCCTGCATTCAGCGTGGCCTGGCCGAGGCCGATCTGCCGGCCGCGGTGGTGCAAGTGGTCGAAACTACGGATCGCGCTGCCGTCGGCGCGCTGATCACCATGCCTGAATACGTCGATGTCATCGTGCCGCGCGGTGGCCGTGGCCTGATTGAACGCGTCAGCCGTGATGCCCGCGTACCGGTGATCAAGCATCTGGACGGCATCTGCCACGTTTACGTGAGTGAGCACGCCGATCTGGCCAAGGCCCAGCGCATCGCGTTCAACGCCAAGACTTACCGTTATGGTATCTGCGGTGCCATGGAAACGCTGCTGGTCGATCACACCGTCGCCAGCGATTTCCTGCCGGCGATGGCGGCACAGTTCCGCGAAAAAGGCGTCGAGCTGCGCGGTTGCGAGCGTACCCGGGCAATCATCGATGCCGTGGTCGCGACTGAAGAAGACTGGAGTACCGAATACCTGGCACCGATTCTGTCGATCCGTGTAGTCGACGGGCTGGGCCAGGCCATCGAGCACATCAATCATTACGGTTCCCATCACACCGATTCGATTGTCAGTGAACACCAGGGCGACACCCGGCGTTTCGTGGCTGAAGTCGACTCCTCGTCGGTGATGATCAATACCCCGACGTGCTTCGCCGATGGCTTCGAATACGGATTGGGTGCCGAGATCGGCATTTCTACTGATAAGCTGCACGCCCGCGGCCCGGTGGGCCTCGAAGGACTGACCTGCGAGAAGTACATCGTGGTCGGCGACGGGCAGTTGCGCGGACAGGAGCCGGCCTGACTTGGGCGACTTCGACCCGTCAGCCCCGGTCACCGTCAGCGAGCCAGCCCCTCGCCGCATTGGTGTGCTGGGCGGAACGTTCGACCCGGTGCACATCGGCCATTTGCGCGGTGCGCTGGAAGTCGCCGAAACCCTGGCCCTCGATGAGCTGCGTCTGGTGCCCAGTGCCCGGCCGCCCCATCGGGATACGCCGCAGGTGTCGGCGAAAGACCGTCTGGCGATGGTCGAGTGCGCGGTGGCCGGTGTGGCACCGTTGGTGGTGGACGCCCGCGAATTGCAGCGGAACAAACCGTCCTACACCATTGATACCCTGGAACTGATGCGCGCCGAACTGGCCGTATCCGACCAGGTTTTTCTGCTTTTGGGCTGGGACGCTTTTTGCGGCCTGCCCACTTGGCACCGCTGGGAAGAGTTGCTCCAGCATTGCCATATCCTGGTGTTGCAACGCCCGGATGCCGACAGCGAACCGCCGGATGCCTTGCGCAACCTGCTGGCAGCGCGCTCGGTGAGCGACCCGCTGGCCCTCAAAGGGCCGAGCGGACAGATTGCATTCGTCTGGCAGACACCGCTCGCGGTATCCGCCACCCAGATCCGTCAACTGCTGGCCAGCGGTAAGTCGGTACGTTTCCTGGTGCCCGACGCGGTCCTGGCCTACATCGATGCGCACGGACTCTACCGTGCGTCGAACTGAATAGGAGTGCCTCAAGGCACGTGGCAACAACGTGTATTGAAGCGCCCGAACATACGAGCAAAACGAGTTTTATATGACGAACAACGACGTAAACAAAGTTAAGCGCAAAGGCACGTTCAAGAGTGCCCCGCTGCCTGAGAAGGTCCTCGCTGCCGAGCCACCTAAAGGCGACGAGCTGGTGAAGATCGCCGTAGCCGCCCTGGAAGACGTCAAGGCCCAGGACGTGCTGGTCATCGATGTTCGCGACAAGCAGAGCATCACTGACTACATGATCATCGCCACCGGTACGTCCAACCGCCAGATCGGCGCGATGCTGGACAAGGTCCGCGAGGCCGTCAAAGCCTTGGGTATCAAGCCGCTGGGTGAAGAAGGCAAGGGCGACAGCGACTGGGTACTGTTGGACATGGACGACGTGATCGTCCACATGATGACCTCCAATGCCCGTCAGTTCTACGACCTGGAGCGCCTGTGGAAAGGTGCCGAGCAGAGCCGTGCGGCCGATGGCAAGCACCACAGCCCTGAAGTTGGTCACGAGCACTTCAACAAGCTCAACAAAGACCAGGAATAAGGGACCGCTGTGCGACTGCGACTGATCGCCGTCGGTTCACGCATGCCCAAATGGGTGGAAGAAGGCTGGCATGAGTATGCCAAGCGTCTTCCGTCCGAGCTGGCGCTGGAACTGGTGGAAATACCGCTCAATACCCGTGGCAAGAACGCCGACGTGGCCCGTTTCATCCGCCAGGAAGGCGAAGCCATGCTGGCCAAGGTCGGGCCGAACGAGCGGATTGTCACACTCGAAGTTCATGGCAAGCCCTGGAGCACCGAGCAACTGGCGGTCGAGCTCGATCGCTGGCGGCTGGACTCGCGCACCGTCAATTTCATGGTCGGCGGCCCCGAAGGGCTGGCGCCGGAAGTCTGTGCCCGGGCTGACCAGCGCTGGTCGTTGTCGCCGCTGACCTTGCCGCACCCGCTGGTGCGGATTCTGATTGGCGAACAGTTGTACCGTGCCTGGACCGTGCTGTCCGGTCACCCTTACCACAAGTAATTCTGCCCTCATGTCCCAGCCGATCCGCATCAAGGACCACGAAAAAGACGCCCGTCTGGTGCGTGGCCGCGTCGTGTTCGGGGCCATTGCAGTGGTGGCGCTGATTGGCGTGCTGATCGCGCGTCTGTATTTCCTGCAGGTGATCCAGTACGAGTACCACTCGACCCTGTCGGAAAACAACCGCGTTCATGTGCAGCCGATTCCGCCTACCCGTGGCTTGATTTTCGACCGCAACGGCGTGGTGATTGCCGATAACCGGCCCAGCTTCAGCCTGAGCATGACCCGCGAGCGTTCCGGCGACTGGCAGCAGGTGCTCGACGTGATCGTCGAAGTGCTGGAACTGACGCCCGAGGACCGGGTGATCTTCGAGAAACGCATGCGTCAGGGGCGCCGGCCGTTCGAGCCGGTGCCGATCCTGTTTGAGCTGACCGAAGAGCAGATCGCCAGGATCGCCGTGAACCAGTTCCGCCTGCCGGGCGTGGAAGTGGTCGCACAGCTGGTTCGGCACTATCCCCAGGGCGCGCACTTTGCGCACTCGGTGGGTTATATGGGGCGGATCAACGAGAAAGAGCTGAAAACCCTCGATCCGGTGAGTTACAGCGGCACCCATCAAATTGGCAAAACCGGCATCGAGCGTTTCTACGAGCCGGAATTGCACGGTCAGGTGGGTTACGAGGAAGTCGAAACCAACGCTCGGGGCCGTGTATTGCGGGTACTCAAGCGTACCGAACCGATTTCCGGCAAGGACATCGTCCTGAGCCTGGACATCAAATTGCAGGAAGCCGCTGAAGCTGCGCTCGGTGGTCGTCGTGGTGCGGTGGTGGCGCTGGACCCGAAAACCGGCGAGGTCCTGGCGATGGTCAGCCAGCCGAGTTTCGACCCGAACCTGTTCGTCACTGGCATCAGCTCCAAGGCCTATGCCGAGCTGCGCGATTCCATCGACCGGCCGCTGTTCAACCGCGTGCTGCGCGGTCTGTACCCACCAGGTTCGACCATCAAGCCGGCGGTGGCGATTGCCGGCCTGGACTCCGGCGTGGTGACGGCGTCGACCCGAGTGTTCGACCCCGGTTACTACATGTTGCCCAACTACGATCACAAATACCGTAACTGGAACCGTACCGGCGACGGCTTTGTCGACCTCGATACGGCGATCATGCGTTCCAACGACACCTACTTCTATGACCTGGCCCACAAGCTGGGGATCGACCGGTTGTCGGCGTACCTGAGCAAGTTCGGTATCGGCCAGAAAGTCTCCCTGGACATGTTCGAAGAGTCGCCGGGGTTGATGCCGACCCGGGAATGGAAGCGTGCGACGCGTCGTCAGGCGTGGTTCCCCGGGGAGACACTGATTCTCGGTATCGGTCAGGGCTACATGCAGTCGACGCCGTTGCAACTGGCCCAGGCCACCGCGCTGGTGGCCAACAAAGGCATCTGGAATCGTCCGCACCTGGCCAGGACTATTGAAGGCGAGAAGCCGGTGGATCCTAACCCGATGCCTGACATCATCCTGCGCGATCCGGCGGACTGGACCCGGGTGAACCACGGTATGCAACAGGTGATGCACGGCGCCCGCGGTACGGCGCGCAAGGCCTCGATCGGTGCGCAGTACCGGATTGCCGGCAAGAGTGGTACGGCCCAGGTGGTTGCGATCAAGCAGGGTGAGAAGTACGACCGCTCCAAGGTGCAGGAACGCCATCGCGACCACGCCTTGTTCGTTGGTTTCGCACCGGCCGACGATCCGAAAATCGTGGTCTCGGTGATGGTCGAGAACGGTGAGTCGGGCTCTGGTGTCGCCGCGCCAGTGGTGCGTCAAGTCATGGACGCCTGGCTCCTGGACCAGGACGGTCGGTTGAAGCCCGAATACGCCAGCCCTATCAGTGCAGAGGCAACAGCCCGTGATGAATAATTTTGATCGCATGCTCTCCAGCGAGGATGTGATGCGTCGCCGTGCAACACTGTTGCAACGAATGCACATCGACGGCGTGTTGCTGATCCTGCTGCTGACGCTTGCCGCCGGCAGCCTGTTCGTCCTGTATTCGGCCAGTGGAAAAAGCTGGGATCTGCTGGCCAAACAAGCCACTTCGTTCGGCATCGGCCTGGTGTCGATGATCGTCATCGCCCAGTTCGAACCGCGTTTCATGGCACGTTGGGTGCCGGTCGGCTATGTGATCGGAGTGTTGTTGCTGGTGGTAGTGGACGTCATGGGCCACAACGCGATGGGGGCCACGCGCTGGATCAACATCCCCGGTGTCATCCGCTTCCAGCCATCGGAGTTCATGAAGATTCTGATGCCGGCAACCATTGCCTGGTACCTGTCCAAGCGCACCTTGCCGCCTCAGCTCAAGCATGTCGGTATCAGCCTGATGCTTATCGGCATTCCGTTCATTCTGATCGTGCGACAACCGGACCTCGGCACTTCGCTGCTGATCCTGGCCGGCGGTGCTTTTGTCCTGTTCATGGGGGGCTTGCGCTGGCGCTGGATCCTCAGCGTGCTGGCCGCTGCCGTGCCCGTGGCCATCGCCATGTGGTTCTTCATCATGCACGACTACCAGAAGCAGCGAATCCTGACGTTCCTCGACCCGGAGAGCGATCCGCTCGGTACGGGCTGGAACATCATCCAGTCCAAGGCGGCCATCGGCTCCGGTGGCGTATTCGGCAAGGGGTGGTTGCTGGGCACCCAGTCGCACTTGGATTTCCTCCCGGAAAGCCATACCGACTTCATCATTGCGGTCATGGGTGAAGAGTTCGGTCTGGTGGGAATCTGCGCGCTGTTGCTGATCTACCTGCTGTTGATCGGCCGCGGCCTGGTGATTACCGCCCAGGCGCAGACATTGTTCGGCAAGTTGCTCGCGGGCAGCCTGACCATGACGTTTTTTGTTTATGTTTTCGTCAACATCGGTATGGTCAGTGGCCTGTTGCCGGTGGTGGGGGTGCCGTTGCCATTCATTAGCTACGGAGGAACTTCGCTGGTGACGCTGCTGTCAGCGTTTGGGGTTTTGATGTCGATCCATACCCATCGCAAGTGGATCGCGCAGGTTTGAATAAGGTGAAATTTTCAATGCAAGTAATGCGTGGCTGGGCGACTCGATATGCGCCATGGGTCGGCCTGGTAAGCATCCTTGGTACCGTGCAGGAAGCGTTGGCCGGCGACTACGAAGGCTCACCCCAGGTGGCCGAATTCGTCGGTGAAATGACCCGCGACTACGGTTTCGCCGGTGAACAGTTGATGGGCGTGTTCCGCGAAGCCGAGCGCAAGCAGTCGATTCTGGACGCCATCTCGAAACCCGCCGAACGGGTCAAGCAGTGGAGCGAATATCGCCCGATGTTCATCACCGATGCGCGCATAGCCCGGGGTGTGGACTTCTGGCGTCAGCACGAAGCGGTGCTGGCCCGTGCCGAGCAGGAATACGGCGTACCGGCGCAGGTGATTGTCTCGATCATCGGCGTTGAAACCTTTTTCGGCCGTAATACCGGAAATTTCCGGGTGATCGATGCCTTGTCGACCCTGGGTTTCGACTATCCTCCCCGTGCCGAGTTTTTCCGCAAGGAATTGCGCGAGTTCTTGCTGCTGGCCCGCGAAGAGCAGGTCGATCCGTTGACGCTCAAAGGCTCCTACGCCGGCGCAATGGGATTGCCACAATTCATGCCGAGCAGTTTCCGCGCTTATGCGGTGGATTTCGACGGTGATGGCCATATCAACATCTGGACCAACCCGGACGATGCCATTGGCAGTGTCGCCAGTTACTTCAAGCGTCATGGCTGGGTCGCCGGCGAACCGGTAGTCAGCCGCGCCGATGTGCGTGGCGATCAGGTCGACGAGGGTTTGACCACAGGAATCGAACCGGCGAAAACCGTCGGGGAGTTGCGAGCCCTGGGGTGGTCAAGTCATGATGCGCTGCGCGATGATATGCCGGTTACCGCTTTCCGCCTGGAAGGCGACAGTGGCTCCGAGTACTGGATGGGCCTGAAGAATTTCTACGCGATCACGCGTTATAACCGCAGCGTGATGTACGCCATGGCCGTACATCAACTGTCTGAACAGCTGGTCCAAGCACGGGGCGTCAAGTAATGCGGGCATTGCCTATCAATAAACCCCTGAAGCTGATGGCACTCGCCGCGTTGGCAGTGCTGGTCGCCAGTTGTTC
Source organism: Pseudomonas sp. GM55 (assembly GCF_000282395.1). NCBI lineage: Bacteria > Pseudomonadati > Pseudomonadota > Gammaproteobacteria > Pseudomonadales > Pseudomonadaceae > Pseudomonas > Pseudomonas sp. GM55. The sequence continues at coordinate 36,375 of NZ_AKJJ01000140.1, forward strand.
GACCAGCCGTGCACCGGCCCAGAAGTCCTCCATCGCCGTGCGCTCGACGCCGGGGCTGGACATCAACCGCGCCCACAAGGATGGTGCGCCATGGTGGGATGTCGATGTTTCGCGCATCCCGGACGCCACGCCGACCCTGCATACCGGCCCGTACAAGGCCAGCCCGTACTCGGTATTGGGTAAAACCTATTTCCCGCTGCAAGAATCCAAGACCTACGTGCAGTCGGGCACGGCGTCCTGGTATGGCACCAAGTTCCACGGCCAGAATACCGCCAATGGCGAGGTGTATGACCTGTACGGCATGAGTGCCGCGCACAAGACATTGCCACTGCCAAGTTATGTCCGGGTGACCAACCTGGACAACAACAAGAGCGTGATCCTGCGAGTCAACGACCGTGGGCCGTTCTATTCGGACCGAATCATCGACCTGTCCTACGCCGCCGCCAAGAAGCTCGGTTATGCCGAAATCGGCACCGCGCGGGTCAAGGTCGAGGGCATCGATCCACAGGCGTATTGGGCGGCCAAAGGCCGTCCGGCGCCTTTGATGCTCAACGAGCCACAAGTCGCGCAGAATAGCGCCCCGGTGATCACGGCAGCGGCCGGCACCGTCGAGCAATGGACACCGCCGCCGCAGCAACACGCCGCCGCGGTGGTACCGATGCAGCTTGATGCAAAAAAAAACGCTTCTGTACCAGCCTCTGGCCAGTATCTGCAGGTGGGCGCGTTCGCCAACCCGGACGCTGCAGAACTCCTGAGATCCAAGCTCAGCGGGATGGTGAGCGCTCCGGTGTTCATCAGCTCGATCGTGCGCAATCAGCAGACCCTGCATCGGGTTCGCCTGGGCCCGATCGGATCGCCGGGTGAAATCCAGCAGGTGCAGAACAGTGTGCGCCTGGCCAATCTCGGTTCGCCGAGTGTGGTCACTGAGTAATACGTAGTACTTGATTGACGGTTCGCTTGCGATTTGGGGGGCGGACCAGGTTGTTGGCTCTTCAAAGAACAAAAGCCCGGCACAGGGTTAAAGAGTGAGCAGCTGAACATGCGACAGCCTTTAAGAAGCTGTCTGAATAGTTTTGCCTTCGGGCAAGTTTCCATTAGCGATTTCGAGAGACGGATGAACATCACCACCTTTGCCAAACGCCTGTTCCTGCTAGTCCCGCTGCTCCTCTCACCCGCCGCATTCGCGGTCGAGATGATGCCGTCGCCACCGCAATTGGCTGCCAAGGCCTATGTGCTCATGGATGCCAGCAGCGGCAACGTGCTGGTCGAGAACAACGGTGACCAGCGTCTGCCACCGGCCAGCCTGACCAAGCTGATGACCGCGTACATCGCGACCCTGGAGATCCGTCGTGGCCAGATCGGCGAAAACGATCCGGTGACCGTCAGCGAAAACGCCTGGCGTACCGGCGGTTCGCGGATGTTCATCAAGGTCGGCTCGCAGGTCACCGTCAGCGACCTGCTGCACGGCATCATCATCCAGTCGGGCAACGACGCCAGCGTCGCGCTCTCCGAGCACATCGCCGGCAGCGAAGACGCCTTCGCCGACCTGATGAACAAGACCGTCGCCGACCTGGGCATGACCAACACCCACTTCATGAACCCGACCGGTCTGCCGAACCCTGAGCACTATTCGTCGGCTCACGACATGGCTGTTCTGGCCCGCGCGATCATCCATGAAGACCCGGCTCACTATGCGATCTACTCGCAGAAAGAGTTCTTCTGGAACGGCATCAAGCAACCGAACCGCAACCTGCTGCTGTGGCGCGACAAGACCGTCGACGGCCTGAAAACCGGCCACACCGACGAAGCCGGCTATTGCATGGTGTCTTCGGCCGTACGGGATGGCATGCGCCTGATCGCCGTGGTGTTCGGCACCAACAGCGAAGTGGCCCGTGCCGCCGAAACCCAGAAGTTGCTGACCTACGGTTTCCGTTTCTTCGAAACCCAGACCTTCTATCAGAAGGGCGCCGAACTGGCCCAGGCGCCTGTCTGGAAAGGCTCCACCAATCAAGTCAAGGCCGGCCTGGCTGAAGACCTGACCATGACCCTGCCGAAGGGCCAGCTGAAAAAGCTTGCTGCCAGCATGACCATGAACCCGCAACTGGTTGCGCCAATCGCCAAGGGCGACGTGATCGGTAAAGTCGAAGTCAAACTGGAGGACAAGGTGGTGCACAGCGCCGACCTGATCGCTCTGGATGGCGTCGAAGAGGGTGGTATCTTCCGTCGCATGTGGGATAGCATCCGTCTATTCTTCTACGGCTTGTTCAACTGATAGTGTGCACCTGCATGGCCCCGCGCTGATCCGGCACGGGGCTATGCCCGTCGCCACGGCTTACGCTTACGAGGCCGTTACGCCATGACCGATACCGAAGTAAAGGCGCCTAAGATCGAATTCCCCAACGTTGATTACCCGGTTAAGGTGATCAGCGATACCGGTGTGGGCAATAAGGACAGGATCATCGAGATCGTCAAGAAACACGCGACGATCAACCATGACCGTGTAGATGAGCGCCAAAGCACCAACGGCAAATACACCACCATTCAGTTGCACATCGTCGCGACCGACCAGGACCAGCTGTACAACATCAACAGCGAACTGCGGGCCACCGGTTTCGTGCACATGGTGTTGTGATGTCCGGCACGCTGGGCTTTCGCGAGCTCGGCCAGATGGCTTACGAGCCGGTCTGGCATGCCATGCAACGCTTCACCAACGAACGCGGCACCGATGTTGCCGACGAGATCTGGCTGGTGGAACACCCTGCGGTGTTCACCCAGGGGCAGGCCGGCAAGGCCGAGCATCTGCTGCTTCCGGGTGATATTCCGGTGGTGCAGGTCGATCGTGGTGGTCAGGTGACCTACCACGGCCCTGGCCAGCTGGTGGCTTATCTGCTGCTGGACGTGCGCAGGCTGGGTTTTGGCGTGCGCGATCTGGTCAGCCGGATGGAGCAATGCCTGATCGAGCTGCTGGCCAGTTACGGCGTGACCGCCGTGGCCAAGCCCGATGCACCGGGTGTCTACGTCGACGGGGCGAAAATCGCTTCCCTGGGGTTGCGGATTCGCCACGGCTGTTCCTTTCATGGCCTGGCCTTGAACGTGGACATGAACCTGGAACCGTTTCGACGGATTAATCCCTGCGGCTACGCCGGGCTGGCGATGACCCAGCTGAGCGATCACGCAGGATCGATTGAATTTGCCGAGGTAAGTGCCCGGCTGCGCGCGCAGCTCGTCAAACACCTCGACTATGCTGAGCAGACGACCCTGACGGGCGGAATCGACTGATATGACTACTGATGCAGTGCAAACCATGATCCCGACGCTCGATGTCTCCGAGCGCCCGGCCCCGCGTCCCAAGGTTGAAGCCGGCGTCAAGCTGCGCGGCGCCGAAAAGGTTGCACGCATTCCGGTGAAGATCATTCCGACCACCGAACTGCCGAAGAAGCCGGACTGGATTCGCGTCCGCATCCCGGTTTCGCCGGAAGTCGACCGCATCAAGGCCTTGCTGCGCAAACACAAGTTGCACAGTGTGTGCGAAGAAGCTTCCTGCCCGAACCTGGGCGAGTGCTTCTCCGGCGGCACCGCGACTTTCATGATCATGGGTGACATCTGCACCCGTCGTTGCCCGTTCTGCGACGTCGGCCACGGCCGTCCGAAGCCACTCGACGTCAACGAACCGGAAAGCCTGGCCATCGCCATCGCCGACTTGCGCCTGAAGTACGTGGTGATCACTTCGGTGGACCGCGACGACTTGCGTGACGGCGGTGCCCAGCACTTTGCCGACTGCATCCGTGAAATCCGCAAGCTGTCGCCGAACGTGCAGCTGGAGACCCTGGTCCCGGACTACCGTGGCCGCATGGACATCGCCCTGGAAATCACCGCCGCCGAGCCGCCGGATGTTTTCAACCACAACCTGGAAACCGTGCCACGCCTGTACAAGGCTGCACGTCCGGGGTCGGACTACCAGTGGTCGCTGACCCTGCTGCAACGCTTCAAGCAGATGATGCCGCACATCCCAACCAAATCCGGTTTGATGCTGGGTCTGGGTGAAACGGACGAAGAAGTCATCGAAGTCATGAAGCGCATGCGCGAGCACGACATCGACATGCTGACCCTGGGCCAGTACCTGCAACCTTCGCGTAGCCACTTGCCGGTGCAACGCTTCGTACACCCGGACACCTTCGCCTGGTTCGCCGAGGAAGGTTACAAGATGGGCTTCAAGAACGTTGCCTCGGGTCCGCTGGTACGTTCTTCGTATCACGCCGACGAGCAGGCCAAGCTGGTCAAGGCCGAGCTGATGTCGTCCTGATCTGCGCAATGAAATGAAAAACGCCCGCACGGTTTTCAGCCTTGCGGGCGTTTTTTTGCCTGTCCTACGGCACTGGCCACTTTTTCCTGCAACCTGCGGGGCAACGGTTCCTCTTCTGTTTGTCCCCGTTCCTGACTACTGTGTGCTGAAGCTTTCACGCAGGGAGATTCACGGATGACCGCTCGACCGACCCAGACCCTTTGCCCTCACGCTCCTGTCCCGGCACTGCCGCCGGAAGGCATGATCGGCGTTATCGCACCCGCCGGCCCTGCGCCGCTGGACACCAGTAAAGCCGTGCAATGGATGCGCGCCCGCGGCTATTCGCTGAAGATCTTTCCCGGCGTCTACGATAAAGATGGCTATCTTGCCGGCAGTGACGAGGTGCGGCTCAATGACCTGCACGCAGCGTTCGCCGACAACGAGGTCGATGCCATCATTTGCCTGCGCGGTGGTTATGGCACACCGAGGTTGCTTGATCGAATCGATTTCGAACTGCTGCGCAACAACGCCAAGCCGTTCATCGGCTACAGCGACATCACCGCATTGCATCTGGCAATCAGCCGATATGCAGGCTTCGTGACCTTCCATGGCCCGATGCTCAATGCCGATCTGCTGGGCGACAAGCAAAAGCCCACCGAGCCTTCGTTTTTCAACATGCTGCGCGGGCAGGTGAAGGCGGGCAGTGTGTTGGTGCACCCCGTGGCCTATCCGTTGTCGACGATCGAGCCTGGCATCGCTCACGGCCGTTTACTGGGGGGCAATCTGTCGATGATCGCCGCGACCATGGGCACGCCTTACGAGATTGACGCCGAGGACGTCATCCTGTTTATCGAGGACATCAACGAGCCGCTGTATCGCATCGACCGGTTGCTGACCCATCTGCGGCTGGCAGGCACTTTGGGCAAATTGCGTGGGGTGTTGGTGGGGGATGTGGCGGGGGTTGAGGTGCCTGCACTGGAGCGCTTGCTCAAGCAGACGTTCGAGCCGTTGCGGATACCGGTGTTGTCCGGATGGCGTAGCGGGCATTGCGATCCGAACCTGACATTGCCCATGGGCGCGTTGGTCCGGCTGGATGCGGGGAACAAGGAGTTGGTGTTGGAGCAGGATGTGGTGGTCAGGCAGTAGGTCTTCATCGCCTGACAGTCCGCCTTCGCGAGCAAGCCCGCTCCTACATTTGATCTGTGAACGACACAAAAACAATGTGGAAGCGGGCTTGCTCCGGGCGGCGTTCCGACGAAGCTTTTTAGCGGTTACGCAACCCTTCCAGCAACTTGTGCGTCGGATAACCGTCCGCCGGCCAGCCAAACGACTGCTGCGCGCTGCGAATCGCCTTGCGAGTATTGGCACCGATAATCCCGTCCGCATTACCCGCGTCGTAATTCTGAGCACTCAGCAGGTTTTGCAACTCGATCCGCTCGGTACGGCTCAGCGGCAAATCATCTTTCGGCCACGTGCCGCTGATCAGGCCCGCGCCATTGAAGCGTTCGGACAACAAGCTCACCCCCAAGGCGTAGGACGACGAGTTGTTGTACTTGAGGATCGCCCGGAAGTTATCGAGCACCAGGAACGCCGGGCCACGGTAACCGGCCGGCAGTAACAGGGCCGCGGACAATTGCTCGGAACCGGCCGGGACCTGGCCACCATTGGGTAGCGTAATCCCCAGTTGCCGCCATTCCGCGACACTTTTGCGAATCGTGCCATCGGCCAGCACGTAGTTGAACCCGCCTGGCAACTGCACCTCGAAGCCCCATGGCTGGCCTTTCTGCCAACCGGAGCTTTGCAGGTAATGCGCAGTCGAGGCCAGGGCATCGGCCGAGCTCCCCCAGATGTCGCGGCGCCCATCGCCATCGAAGTCCACGGCATGGGTGTTGTAGGTAGTCGGGATGAACTGGGTCTGGCCCATGGCGCCGGCCCAGGATCCGAGCATTTTCTCCGGTTCGATATCACCCTGTTGCAGAATTTGCAGCGCGGCAATCAATTGCGCGTGGGCGAAGCCCGGGCGCCGGCCTTCGTAGGCCAGGGTCGCCAGCGAATTGATCACTGACTTGTTGCCCTGGAACTGGCCGAAGTTGCTTTCCATGCCCCACACGGCCACCAGCGCCTGACGATCAACGCCGTAACGCTGTTCGATGCTTTGCAGGATGTCGGCGTACTGGTTTACCAGCGACTGGCCTTTGCGTACCCGCAGCGGCGACAGGGCGCCATCAAGGTATTCCCACACCGGTTTTGCGAATTCCGGTTGGCTGCGATCGGCGCGAATCACACTGGGGTCGAAGCTGACATTGGCGAAGGCGCGGTCGAACAGCTCGGCGCGGATACCGGCGGCCAGGGCATCCTTGCGGAAACCCGCCTGCCATTCGGCGAAGGTCTGGGTTGGCTGGATGTCGAGGTTCTCGCCCGTCGGAACCACAGGCGCAACAACAGCCGGAGCGGTAGCGACAGGAAGTGTCTGAAGCGGCTGAGCGTCGGCGGCGGTTGGTTTTTCCGCGCAGGCGACTAGCAAAACAAGGCTGGAGGCAGCAATCAATTGGCGCAGATGCCAACGACGGGAAATACAAAAGGGCATGCACAGGTCCAGGGAAAACGTATCAGGTGCAGACCTTAACATGTTGAGCGGATGCTTGCCTTTCAGGCCGCCAGAAAGTAAGAAGCCTCCCAGCTGTCAGACTGGAAGGCTTCGCGGCGGTAACTGCCTTTGCCCTTGCCGGGGCGTTCCTGGCGGCTGCGGAACAATGGCTGGGCGATGATGGATTTGGCCTTGTTGGGGCCATGCTTCGATGGCTTTTTACTCATGGTGATTGCTCGCAGGTGAGTGGATTTTGCGAGGCGAATCATCGGCCGAAGTCGTGGATCTGTCTAGTCCCTACATTACGTAGGACTTTTCACTCCGCCGGCAACGACAAGCGCTGCCCGGCCATCAGCAACGTCAACCGGCTCAGGCTCATCCACGGCGAACCCGCAGCCTGGCCCTTGATCTGCGCGTCGATGCGTTGCGCTTCCAGCAGCAGTTGCGCCCAGCGTTGTGCCGAGTAGCGTTGCAGCGCTTTGCTCATCAACGGTTTACGTTTGTCCCAGACCGGCGGCTTGGCCTGGCTGAAGGCCTTGTCCAGCGGTGTACCCTGGCTGTATTGCAGCGAAATATTGGCCAGCAGGCGCAACTCTCGGGCCAGGGCCCAGAGAATCACTGGTGGCTCGACGCCTTCACCGCGCAACCCTTCGAGCATGCGTAGCGCGTGGGCTGCTTCACCATTGAGAACCGCATCGGTCAGGCCAAAGACGTCGAAGCGCGCACTGTCGGCCACTGCAGCCTGTACTGTTTCAACGGTGATCTGACCTCCTTCGGCCATCAGCTTGAGCTTTTCGATTTCCTGGGCGGCGGCCAGCAAGTTGCCCTCGACTCGCGCAGCGATCAACTCAACGGCGTCCTGGCTGGCAGAAAGCCCGGCCTGGGACAAGCGTTGGCGGATCCAGCTTGGCAACTGGGCGACATCGACCGGCCAGATCTGCACGAACTGGGTCTGCTGTCCTTCGACCAGCGCTTTGCCCCACTTGGTTTTCTGCGCGCTGCCATCGAGTTTCGGCAAGCTGATCAGCAGCACGGTGTCGTCGGCCGGGCGCGAGCAGTACTCGATCAGCGCGGCGGCACCTTTGTCGCCGGGTTTGCCGGAAGGCAGGCGCAGTTCCAGCAGGCGCTTTTCGGCGAACAGCGACATGCTGGCACCGGCTTGCAGCAGCGTGCCCCAGTCGAAGCTGGCGTCGGCGGCAAACACCTGGCGTTCATCGTATCCCTGCTGGCGGGCGGCAGCGCGAACAGCGTCGGCCGCCTCCTGGCACAACAACGGGTCATCGCCGCTGATGATATAGACCGGCGCAAGGGCGCCTTGCAGGTGTTTGGCGAGTTGGGCGGGGGCGAGTTTCATAAGAGAGGGCGAACGGGGCGCCTGAGCGCCCCGTAAGTCTTACTGCTGCGGCAGTTCGATTGGCGACTGGCGCGGGGTTTCCGCTTCAGCCTTCTTCGCCGCTTCCAGTGCGGCGGCGTCAGCCTTGGCCCTGGCTTCGGCAGTCTGCTGCAACTGATCCAGTTGGCCCGGGGTCAGTTGTTGCAGGCGCAGCATCATGCGTTGAACCATCTCCCGGCGGCCTTCTGCCCGGGCGGTTGCGGCTTCCTGGTCGGAGCCCACCAGGTTGTTGCCGTCGTGCATATAGATTTTCTGCACTTCAAGCTTGTCGCTCAACAGTGGCAGATCGCCGCGACCCCGGATGTCGTAGTTCAGCACGGTGGTGACCTGGTACTCGCCTGCGCGACCGGCACCTGCGTAGCTGAGGATGCGCTGGTTTTCCTGTTCATTGGTCAGCACCAGTTTGTACGGTGCACCGTTATAGACCTTGACGCCGCTGCCCACCAGTACCTGACGCAACTGAGTCACGGTTTCGCCATAGGCGTTACGGGCGCTCAGGTCGAGTTCCTTGATCGCCAGTTCGTCGGTGCCGGTTCCGCGCAGCTGGAAACCGCAGGCACTCAGCAGAACCGCGAGGCCCATCACCAGCAGATTGCGTTTGATCATCTTGTTGCTCCCCTTGAAACCATGTGGGCCGATCAAGCGGCCCGAAAGGTTTTACTCGGCGCCAGGCTCACCTGGCGCCTGATCCAATTAGCTGGCGACGATATTGACCAGTTTCCCGGGCACTACGATCACTTTACGAATGGTCAGACCGTCGACGAAGCGCAGGACGTTCTCGTTGGCACGGGCGGCTGCTTCGACTTCTTCACGGCTGGCACTGGCCGGCATTTCGATGTGGCCGCGCAGCTTGCCGTTGACCTGAATCACCAGTTGCAGGCTGTCCTGCACCAGCGCGCTTTCGTCCAGCGCTGGCCAGCCGGCGTCGATCACCGGGTCGGCGTGACCCAGGCGATGCCACAGCTCGTGGCAGATGTGCGGGGTGATAGGGGCCAGCAGCAGGGTCACGGTTTCCAGGCCTTCCTGGACCAGCGCGCGATCCTGTTCGGTGCCTTGCGCGGCTTTTTCCAGCACGTTCATCAGCGTCATCACCTGGGCGATGGCGGTGTTGAATTTGTGGTTCTGGCCGACGTCATGGCTGGCTTGCTTGATGGCCTGGTGGATCGAGCGGCGAATGGCTTTCTGCTCGTCGTTCAGGCTGGCAACGTCCAGTTTCCCCGGCAGGCCTTGGGTGACGTGGGCTTGAGCCAGACGCCAGACGCGCTTGAGGAAACGGTGCGAACCTTCGACGCCCGAGTCGGACCATTCCGCGCTCATGTCAGGTGGCGAGGCGAACATCATGAACAGGCGGCAGGTGTCTGCGCCGAACTGGTCGATCATCGACTGTGGGTCAACGCCGTTGTTCTTCGACTTGGCCATCTTCTCGGTGCCACCGATTTCCACCGGCAGGCCGTCTGCGATCAGCTTGGCGCTGATGACCTTGGCCTTGCTGTCGCGCTCGAGTTCAACGTCCGCCGGGTTGAACCAGGTGTAGGCACCATTGGCTTCGCGACGATAGTAAGTCTCGGCGATCACCATGCCCTGGGTCAGCAGGTTCTTGAACGGCTCGTTGGAGCTCACCAGGCCTTCGTCACGCATCAACTTGTGGAAGAAGCGCGCGTAGAGCAGGTGCAGGATCGCGTGTTCGATACCGCCGATGTATTGATCCACCGGCAGCCAGTGATCGGCCGCGGATTTTTCGACCAGGCCACCTTGATAGTGCGGCGAGGCGTAACGGGCGTAGTACCACGAGGACTCGACGAAGGTGTCCATGGTGTCGGTTTCACGCTTGGCCGGTGCGCCGCATTTAGGGCAGGTGCACTCGTAGAACTCAGGCATGCGTGCCAGTGGCGAACCGGCGCCGTCGGGTACGACGTCTTCCGGCAGCACGACAGGCAGTTGATCTTCCGGCACCGGCACGTCACCGCAAGTTTTGCAGTGGATGATCGGGATCGGGCAGCCCCAGTAACGCTGACGGCTGATGCCCCAGTCGCGCAGGCGGAACTGGGTCCGCGAGGCGCCCAGTTCTTTCTTGATCAGCGCGAGTTCGATGGCGTCGAAGGCGCCTGCGAAATCGAGGCCATCGAACTCGCCGGAGTTGATCAGCGTGCCGTACTCGCCGTAGGCGTCTTGCCACGGTGTCGGGTTGCTATCGCCGGAACTGGTGCGCACTACCGATTTGACCGGCAGGTTGTACTTGTGGGCGAATTCGAAATCGCGCTCGTCGTGGGCTGGAACCGCCATTACCGCGCCGTCGCCGTAGTGCATCAGCACATAGTTGGCGACCCACACCGGCAGTTTTTCACCGGTCAGCGGGTGTTCGACGAACAGGCCGGTCGGCAGGCCTTTTTTCTCCTGGGTGGCGACGTCGGCTTCGGCCACGCTGCCGCCCTTGCATTCAGCGATGAACGCCTGCAGCTCAGGGTTGTTCTTGGCGGCGAGGGCGGCCAGGTGGTGCTCGGCGGCCACGGCGACGTAGGTCGCGCCCATCAGGGTGTCCGGACGGGTGGTGAAGACTTTCAGGGTCCCGGTTTCGCCAATGGAGTCGACGTTGTAGGGGAACTGCACTTCCATGCCGCGGGACTTGCCGATCCAGTTGCGCTGCATGGTCTTGACCTGTTCAGGCCAGCCAGTCAGCTCGTCGAGGCTCTCCAGCAGCTCATCCGCATAGGCGGTGATCTTGAAGTAGTACATCGGGATTTCGCGCTTTTCGATCAGCGCGCCGGAACGCCAGCCGCGACCGTCGATCACTTGCTCGTTGGCCAGGACGGTCTGGTCGACCGGGTCCCAGTTCACGGTGCCGCTTTTCTTGTAGATCACGCCTTTTTCGAACAGGCGGGTGAACAGCCATTGTTCCCAGCGGTAGTAGTCCGGCTTGCAGGTGGTCACTTCGCGCGACCAGTCCACCGCCAGGCCCAGGCTGCGCAGCTGGGATTTCATGTAGGCGATGTTTTCGTAGGTCCACTTGGCGGGCGCTACGTTGTTTTTCATCGCGGCGTTTTCCGCCGGCATGCCGAAAGCGTCCCAACCCATGGGTTGCAGAACGTTCTTGCCCTGCATGCGCTGGTAGCGGGAGATCACGTCGCCGATGGTGTAGTTGCGCACGTGCCCCATGTGTAGCTTGCCGCTGGGGTAAGGGAACATCGACAGGCAGTAGTAGGTCTCCTTGCCTGGCTGTTCACTGACTTCAAAGGACTTTTGCTCGTCCCAGAACGACTGGGCGGCGGCTTCGATTTCACGGGGCTGATATTGTTCGTGCATGGCTACTTTTGAACTGAATAGGGGTGGCCTAATCCTCTTCAATGCAACGCTGGACGGTGATCACGCCACATTGGCGTTTTCGATGCCCAGCCGAGCTGGAAGTGGAGTTACAGGAAGCGCCGTAGCATACATGACCGCGCTCTGCCGAGGGAAACCCTGATTGCTGCCGCACGTCCTGCAAAAACCGCTGTGAGGGCCGTTGGTCGCGGCGTTCAGCCGGTTTGTTCATGGAAGCTAAGCTCTAACTGGGGAGTAGGTCTTATCTTCCAATGAGGTGAGGGATGGTTGAGTCACAGCAAAAAGCTACAAAACCGGAGCTGTACGAAAGGCTGATCGATCGTTTGGCCTTGGCCCTGGAGGCGGCAAGGACCGCTAGCCGGTTGCGCGACGAACGCCCTCTGGAACTGGAACTGCGCGGCCTGAGCCCCGCAGAGTTTGCACTGGTCAAAGCGTACTTGGATCGCAGTGAGCGTGAGACACACGGATGCTTGTCAGAGGCGGTAAAACAACTCGATGCACCACGTTCGGCCAAGATCATCTGGCTCAAGGACAAGGTTCGCGGCAGAGACGCGGTAAAGGTCCGGTCTTTGCAGTTCAAATAGGGTACAGAGCCATGCTCCAAGCATTTTTGAAGCATAGTCCTGCTGTATTGATTGTCGCATTGCATCAACCCACTTAGGCTTCGGGCATCTCCGGGAGATGCTCGATGCCATTTCGCTATTTCATAAAACAACTTCTTTTGCCCCCCGGCATTCTATTGCTGCTGCTTTTGCTTGCCTGGTGGTTGCGTCGCTCAAGGCCGAGGCTTGCCAGTGTGTGCTTTGCGCTGGGTCTGGGGGGCTTCTGGTTGATGAGCCTGCCGGTGGTGGTGCAGTGGAGTGCCGGCCTGCTCGAGCGGGAGCCACCGCTGACCCGCGATGAATGGGCAGGCCTGGGGCAACGCGCGGATGCGATCGTGATCCTCGGTTCGGGGCGCGAACGCGGTGACGCGGCCTGGGGCGCTGACCAGCCCACGGGCGTCGGTCTGGAGCGCCAGCGCTTTGCCGCGCGGCTGGCCAAGGCTTCCGGCCTACCGGTGCTGACCAGCGGCGGCCTGCACTTCGGCACGCCGCCCAGCGAGGCACAGATGATGGCTGACTCTTTGCGTGAGGATTTTGGCGTGACCGTGCGCTGGCAGGAAGGGCGCAGCCGCACGACCTGGGAGAATGCGCAGTTCAGCGCCGAGGTGTTGCTGCCTCAGGGCATCAAGCGTGTAGTGGTCGTGACTCATGCCTGGCATATGCCACGAGCGGTGTGGAGTTTCCGCAAGGCCGGGTTTGAGGTGGTGCCGGCGCCGGTAGGGTTTCTGGGCGGTGACAACGCGCAGCCACTGGGTGGCTGGATGCCGGAGTTCAAGGCGATCTGGCAGAACGGGCAATTGATGAACGAGGCGGTGGGGCAGATCGGTTATTCGTTGTTTTACCGATAACCCGATGGCTAACCACGCCCTGTAGGAGCTGGCTTGCCAGCGAAAGCGATGTCACGGCGACCATGGCTTTCGCCGACAAGCCGGCTCCTACAGGTTTGATGCGGTGTCAGTTCAGACGGTTTTAGCCATCCGGCTGGCAATCAATGCCCAGCCAAACAACAACACGCAGAGAATGAGCAATGGCCACGAACGCCATTCCAGGTAAGGCGTCAGGTTGTGCATCGGCACCACTTCGCCGTACAGGATGCCGCGTTCGAACTGCGGGATCTGATCGGTAATCTGACCGAACGGGTTGATCAGGCCGGACACGCCATTGTTGGTGGCGCGGATCATCCAGCGCCCGGCTTCCAGGGCGCGCATCTGCGCCATCTGCAGGTGTTGCAGCGGACCGATGGAGGTGCCGAACCACGTGTCGTTGCTGATGGTCAGCAGCAGGTCGCTGCGGGCGGCAAGGCTGGCGGCGAACTCCGGGTAAACCACTTCATAGCAGATGAACGGCGCGATCTGATAACCCTTGGCTTGCAGCAGCGGCTGGTCGGACGGGCCGCGGGCAAAGTCCGACATTGGCAGGTCGAAGAAGGCGATCAGTCCGCGCAGCATGTCCTGCAAGGGGACATATTCACCAAACGGCACCAGTTTTTGCTTCAGGTAAGTGCCGTCGCCTTCACCGGTAACGGTGATGGCATTGAAGAAGCGCTTTTCGTGGCGTACCTCCATGCGGACCGGGACACCGGTAATCAGCGCCGATTTACGTTCGGCGGCGAAGCTGCCCATCATGTTCAGGTAGCCCTCGGCGGACTCCTTGAGTACCGGGACCGCCGTTTCCGGCCAGATCAGAAGATCGACACGTTTGGAGCTGAAGCTCATGTCGCGGTACAGCGCCAGTTGCGCGTTCAGCTGCGCCGGATCCCACTTCATGCTTTGTTCGATGTTGCCCTGAATGGCGGCGACGCTCAGTGGCGGGCCCGACGGGCTGGTCCAGGCGTGGTGCTTGAGCGCCATACCGACCAGCCACGGACCGACCAGCAGCAATGCACCGGCGGCGATGAAGCCTTTGCGCCCCGTGCGAACCAGGCGCATGCCGTTGTAGATCAACGCAGCTGTCAGGGCCAGGGTAAAGGAAATCAACCACATCCCGCCGATGGGGGCGAGCCCGGCCAGCGGGCCATCAAGCTGGCTGTAGCCGGAATACAGCCACGGGAAGCCCGTCAGGAACCAGCCGCGGAAGGCTTCCTGGCCGACCCACAGCGCCGCGAAGGCCAGGGCGTCGGCCAGCGGCGCCTCATTGCGGCGCAACCAGCGCGCCCAAATCCAGGCGGGCAGGGCAAAGAACCAGGCAATCGCTGCCGTGAAGAGCAGCATCAGGAAACCGGCCAGCAATACCGAAGCGCCACCGAAGTGGTGGATGCTGTAGTAGATCCAACTGGTGCCGGCACCGAACAGGCCGAAACCGAAACACCAGCCGCGACCCAATGCCTGACGTGGGCTCAGTTCACGCAGGCTGGCATAGAACAGGCCGACGGCAAGCAGTGCCAGTGGCCAGATATCGAACGGCGCCAGGGCCAGTGTGGTGATTGCACCGGCCGCCACGGCCAGCAGGTTACCGGGCCAGCCGGGGCGGGTTGTCCAGCGCATTTCAATCCTTAGCGAGCAATGGGCGTCAGGCGAAGCAAGTGAATCCGACGGCTGTCGGCGTTCAGGATGCGGAAGCGGTACGGGCCGATTTCAGTGATTTCGTTACGTTTTGGCAAATGCCCGAACGCGCTCATCACCAGGCCGCCAACGGTGTCGAATTCATCGTCGGAGAACTCACTGTCGAAAAACTCGTTGAAGTTCTCGATCGGTGTCAGGGCCTTGATCAGGAAATCACCGCTGGGCAGCGGCTTGATGTAGCTGTCTTCTTCGACATCGTGTTCGTCTTCGATGTCGCCGACGATTTGTTCCAGCACGTCTTCGATGGTGACCAGGCCTGCCACGCCGCCGTACTCGTCGATGACGATGGCCATGTGGTTGTGGTTGGCGCGAAATTCGCGCAGCAGCACATTCAGGCGCTTGGATTCCGGCACGAAAGTGGCCGGGCGCAGCAGGTCCTTGATGTTGAAGTTGTCGCCGTTCTCCTTGAGGATCAACGGCAGCAAATCCTTGGCCAGCAGCACACCCATTACGTCATCGTGGCTTTCGCCGATGACCGGGTAGCGGGAGTGGGCCGAGTCGACCACGGCAGGCAGGAATTCGCGAGGGGTCTGGGTCGCCTTGATGCTGACCATTTGCGAGCGCGGGACCATGATGTCCCGGACCTGCAAGTCAGCCACCTGGATGGCGCCTTCGACAATGGCCAGCGCTTCGCTGTCCAGCAGTTTGTTCTGGTGTGCATCGCGCAGCAGCTCCAGCAGCTCCTGGCGGTTTTTCGGCTCGTGGGCAAAAGCCTGGGTGAGCTTACCCAGCCATGACTTCTGCCCGTTGCTCGATCGATCTTCGCTCATAGCGATTACTCTGAATCCTTTGTTGTTTCGGTAGGGGATAAATCGGTTTCGTCGTCCGCGTACGGATCGGGAAAGCCCAGTTCTGCAAGCAACGTTCGTTCCAGTGCTTCCATCTCTTCGGCTTCGTCGTCATCAATATGGTCGTAACCAAGCAGATGCAGGCAGCCGTGAATCACCAGATGCGCCCAATGGGCCTTGAGCTCCTTACCCTGTTCAGCGGCTTCGCGCTCGACCACGGCCACGCAGATCACCAGGTCGCCCAGCAGCGGGATGTCGAGGAACTCATCCGGCACATCGGCCGGGAATGACAAGACGTTAGTTGCGTAATCCTTTTGCCGCCAGGTGTGGTTCAGCTCGCGTCCTTCGGCTTCGTCGACCAGACGAATGGTCATCTCCGAATCGGCGGTGCGTTGGCGCAAAGCCAGTTCGCACCACTGGCGGAATTCGGCTTCGCTGGGGGCGGTGGCTTCGGTGGCGATTTGCAGGTCAAGCTCAAGCATCGCGGCGGCTATCCTTGGCGGCTGCATCATCGGCCGCTTTAGTTTCGAAGCGCTCGTAGGCTTCGACAATCCGCTGCACCAGTGGATGGCGCACGACGTCCTTGGGCTGGAAATGGGTGAAGCTGATCCCCGGCACGTCCTTGAGCACCTCAATCACATGATGCAGGCCGGACTTGGTGCCGCGTGGCAGGTCGACCTGGGTGATGTCCCCGGTGATGACGGCCGTGGAGCCGAAGCCGATCCGGGTCAGGAACATCTTCATTTGCTCGACCGTGGTGTTCTGGCTTTCGTCGAGAATGATGAAGCTGTTGTTCAGCGTACGGCCGCGCATGTAGGCCAACGGCGCGACTTCGATCACCTGGCGCTCGATCAGCTTGGCGACGTATTCGAAGCCGAGCATTTCGTAAAGTGCGTCGTAGAGCGGGCGCAGGTACGGGTCGATTTTCTGCGACAGGTCGCCGGGCAGGAAGCCGAGTTTTTCACCCGCTTCGACCGCCGGGCGAACCAGCAGGATGCGGCGGATCTGCTCGCGCTCCAGTGCATCCACCGCGCAGGCAACGGCCAGATAGGTCTTGCCGGTACCGGCCGGGCCGATGCCGAAGTTGATGTCGTTGCCGAGGATTTCCTTCACGTAGCGCAGCTGATTCAGGCCGCGGGGGCGAATCATGCCTTTTTTGGTACGCAGGGCTACGGACGGTTCGGCGGGGGAGTGGTTGTCCAGCTGTTCGACGGCCGATTCCTGCAGGAACAGGTGCACCATGTCCGGCGACAGCTCCGTACCCTTGGTTTCCCGGTACAGGCGGCGCAGGAGGTTTTCCGCGGAGGTGGTGTGTTTGGGTTCGCCGATCAGCTCGAACTGGTTTCCGCGATTGCGGATCTCGATGGTCAGGCGCTGCTCGATCAAGCGCAAATGCTCGTCGAATTGCCCGCACAGATTGGCGAAACGGCGAGCTTCAAAAGGCTCGAGGATGAAACGATGTGGTTCTATGGGTGCGTTCAAGGTCGTATTTAGCCGCCCTGGGGCAATTGAGATGAAATCAAGGATAACGCCAGTGGCGTGGGTGCGAAAGCTCTTAAATAATCCAGTGTCAAACACCTCTTGCAGGAGCCGGCTTGCTGGCGATAGGTGCACTGCGGTGGATCAGACACACCGTGTCATCGTTCATCGCCAGCGAGCCGGCTCCTACAGGTGGTGAATCATTAGATCAGCGAGCCGCGCAGCGAGTGCGGTTGCGCTGCATCGATGTGCACGTCGGCGAACTGGCCGATCAGGGTCGGATTGTCGCAGCGGAAGTTGACGATACGGTTATTCTCGGTCCGGCCTTGCAGCTCGCCCGGGTCTTTTTTCGAGTAATCGGTCACCAGGATCCGCTGGATCGAACCGACCATTTGTCGGCTGATCTCGAAACCTTGCTGGTTCAGGCGGTGCTGCAGGGCATTCAGGCGCTCTTTTTTCAACTCTTCCGGTGTGTCATCGGCCAGGTCGGCGGCCGGCGTACCCGGGCGCTGGCTGTAGACGAACGAATAGGAAAAGTCGAAACCGACGTCGGCAATCAGCTTCATGGTTTGCTCGAAGTCTTTCTCGGTCTCGCCGGGGAAGCCGACGATGAAGTCCGAGCTGATGCAGATTCCCGGCACGGCGGCACGCAGCTTGCGCAGTTTGGATTTGTATTCCAGCGCGGTGTGGTTGCGCTTCATCGCGGCGAGGATGCGGTCCGAGCCCGATTGCACCGGCAGGTGCAGGTGTTTGACCAGTTCCGGCACGTCGGCGTGGGCCTGGATCAGGCTGTCGGAGAACTCCAGCGGATGCGACGTGGTGTAACGGATGCGGTCGATGCCATCGACCGCGGCGACCACGCGGATCAACTCGGCCAGATCCGCCAGGCGCCCGTCATGGGTGAGGCCGCGATAGCCGTTGACGTTCTGCCCCAGCAGCGTCACTTCCCGCACGCCGTTTTCGGCCAGGTGAATGATCTCGGCAATCACATCGTCGAACGGCCGGCTGACCTCTTCGCCACGGGTGTAGGGCACCACGCAGAACGTGCAGTACTTGCTGCAACCTTCCATCACCGACACGTAAGCACTCGGGCCGTCGATGCGCGGCTCGGGCAAATGGTCGAATTTTTCGATTTCCGGGAACGAGACGTCGACTTGCGGCAGCTTGCTGATGCGCGCGGCGTCGATCATTTCCGGCAGGCGATGCAGGGTCTGCGGGCCGAAGACCACGTCGACATACGGCGCGCGATCGCGGATGGCCGCGCCTTCCTGGCTGGCCACGCAGCCGCCGACGGCGATCACCATGTCCGGGTTGGCCAGCTTCAGTTCGCGCCAGCGACCGAGCTGGGAATAGACCCGGTCCTGTGCACGTTCGCGGATCGAGCAGGTGTTGAGCAGGATCACGTCGGCGTCTTCTGCGCGGGCGGTGACTTCCAGGGCCTGATGTTCGCCCAGCAGATCGACCATGCGCGAGCTGTCGTACTCGTTCATCTGGCAACCGTGGGTTTCGATGTAAAGCTTCTTGGCCATGGAAAGAGTCATCACCTGATTCAAAGAACCGCACATTATAGGGAACATGTCCCGTGGTTCCTACCGTTGCGCGTCCGACGGCTGTGCTATAGTTTGCGCCCTCATTTTTACCCCGATGTGTTACCCGCCCACCATGACCAAACGTGAAGCTCCAATCTACAAGGTGATTTTCCTCAACCAGGGCCAGGTGTTCGAAATGTACGCCAAGCAGATCTATCAGAGTGATCTGTGGGGCTTTCTGGAAGTGGAAGAGTTCGTCTTTGGCGAGCGCACACAAGTGGTCGTCGATCCGAGCGAAGAAAAGCTCAAGGCTCAGTTCGAAGGCGTGGTGCGCAGTTTTGTGCCGATGCATTCGATCGTGCGTATCGACGAAGTCGAGCGTCTGGGGACACCGAAAATCAGCGAAGCCCGTGGCGCGGTGGGCAATGTCATGCCGTTCCCGATGCCGATGCCTGAGAAGTAAGGCTCAAGACCGAGTCGCTCCATTCGCTGGCAAGCCAGCTCCTACGGATACGCGTGGTCCTTGTAGGAGCTGGCTTGCCAGCGAATGCGTCAGACGGTTCGAAGCAAAAATCAGGGAAGCGGCGAGAAAGGCGTACGCCCATCGGCGCTCTGCAATTCCATCAGGTATTTGCGGAAAATCTGCCCGAGCACCTGAGTGGCGACTTCCAGCTCTTCGCGGGGCATCTTTTCGGTGACTTCATCGGCGGTGTCCAGTGCATCTTCGGCGCCGTTGACCGCCGCCATCTTCAGCAGGATGTACGCCTGAACGTTATTGGCCGGCACGCCTTCGCCATGGAAGAACATGGTGCCGAGCTTGAATTGTGCCTGGGCGTGGCCTTGCAGCGAGGCTTTTTCGAAATAGCTCAGGGCTTGATTGAGGTCGCGCGGCACGTTTCTGCCTTCGTAGTAGAACTCACCCAACTCGTATTGCGCTTGCGCATCCCCTTCATTCGACGCTTTCTGGCAGGCGGCGAGCGCCTGTTCCAGGTCTTGCGACTGGGTATTGAGGGTGCAGCGACCCATCGCTGGGATTAACAACGAGTTGCCGCCTGCTTGTGCTTGCGCGAGCAGGGGCTGAAGAAGCAACAGGCAGCCCAGTGCAAGGGTGCGGCCGGTGCGGTTCATGGGAATCGACTTACCTCTGAAGGGCGCGCGGACCCATCGAGGGGATCCAATAAGCGCGCATTATGAAATAAGCAGGGCCAACCTTACAAAGTCTTTACTCGTTTTTCTGCTGCACGGGAAATATATCGCCCACTTTGCGGGGGGATTATCGGCAGATGAGTAGGAAAAAACGCGGGCGTGCAGGTGAACGCTGACGCTGGCGATGGCCAACGTCAGCGCTACAGCTTTATTTCAAGGCAGCGAAGGCACGCTCGGCGGCGTCCAGGGTCAGTTTCAGCTCGACCTCGCCGTGAGCGATCGAAGTGAAACCGGCTTCGAAGGCACTCGGTGCCAGGTACACGCCACCTTCCAGCATCAGGTGGAAGAAGCGGCCGAACAGGGCTGCGTCGCTGGCCATCACGTCATCGAAGGTAACGATGTCGTCGGCTCCGCTGAAGTACAGGCCGAACATGCCGCCGGCCTGAGTGGTCACGAACGGAATGCCGGCCGCATCGGCGCGCTGTTGCAGGCCGTCGAGCAGGCGAGTGGTGTAGTCGGTCAGCTCGGCGTGGAAGCCCGGGCGGCTGATCAGGCGCAGGGTGGTCAGGCCGGCCGCCATCGCCAGTGGGTTGCCGGACAACGTACCGGCCTGGTACACCGGGCCCAGCGGGGCGATGCGCGACATGATTTCGCGTTTGCCGCCGAAGCAGCCGACCGGCATGCCGCCGCCGATGATCTTGCCGAAGGTGGTCAGGTCCGGGGTCACGCCGTAGTACGCCTGGGCACCGCCGAGGGCGACACGGAAACCGGTCATGACTTCGTCGAAAATCAGCACTACGCCGTGCTTGTCGCACAGGGTTCGCAGGCCTTCGAGGAAACCCGGAGCAGGCGGTACACAGTTCATGTTGCCGGCCACAGGCTCGACGATGATGCAGGCCACGTCCTGGCCAACTTCGGCCAGCATGCTCTCAACGGCATCGATGTCGTTGAACGGCAGGGTCAGGGTGTGTTTGGCGAATGCCGCCGGTACACCGGCCGAGCTCGGTACGCCTTGGGTCAGTGCGCCGGAACCGGCCTTGACCAGCAGGCTGTCGGAGTGACCGTGGTAGCAGCCTTCGAACTTGATGATGCTGTCGCGGCCGGTGAAGCCACGGGCCAGGCGAATGGCGCTCATGGTCGCTTCGGTGCCGGAGCTGACCATGCGCACCATTTCCATCGACGGCACGAGGGAGCAGACCAGGTCGGCCATCTGCGTTTCCATCTCGGTCGGGGCGCCGTAGGACAGACCGTGCTCAAGCTGTTTGCGCACGGCGTCCAGTACGTCCGGGTGGCTGTGACCGAGAATCATCGGGCCCCAGGACCCGACGTAATCCACATAGCGCTTGTCGTCTTCGTCAGTGACGTAGGCGCCTTCGGCGTGCTTGAAGAACAACGGCGTGCCGCCGACGCTCTTGAACGCGCGAACCGGCGAGTTCACGCCACCGGGAATGTGTTTCTGGGCATTGGCAAACAGCGTTTCGGAACGAGACATGATCGGCTCTCAGACTTTTAGTAATTCATTGAATGCGCGGGCGCGGCGGGTTACTTCAGCGGTGCTCTCGGCGCCAAACAGGCCATGCACCACGGCCAGCAGATCGACCCCATGAGCCACCAGCGGGGCGGCATTGTCCAGGGTGATGCCGCCAATCGCGCAGATCGGCAAGTGCAACTGCTTGAGGGCCTGGTCGAGCAGGTCGAGGCTGCAGGTCGGCGCGCCGGGTTTGGTATTGGAATTGAAGAAGCGGCCGAAAGCGACATAGCTGGCGCCTTCTTTGGCCGCTTGCTCGGCGAGTTCGAGTTGCGCATGGCAGGTTGAACCGATGATCGCCTGGCGCCCGAGCAGTGCACGGGCCGGCGTCAGCGGGCCATCGGTCTGCCCCAGGTGTACGCCCACGTTCAGGCGTGCCGCCAACTCGGCATCGTCGTTGATGATCAACTGCGTCTTGTAGCGTTCGCACAGCTCGCGCAAGGCTTCGGCCTCGCGCAGGCGGCGGGCTTCGTCACTGCTCTTGTCGCGGTATTGCAGCAAGGTGACGCCGCCTTCCAGCGCCGCCTCCACGTACTTGAGCAACTTACCGTCCAGCAAATGGCTGTCGGTAATGGCGTACAGGCCACGTAGTTTCATTGGTCAAGCCTCACCGCATTACAAATGGAAGTTACGAACAGAAATCCAGTGGCAAACGGCGCGGCACGAACTGGCCTTTGCCCAACTGCTCGGCATCGCGCAGGGTGCGCCACGTGTAGTTAAGCGCGGTCTGCACGGCGCTGGCGAGGTTTTCACCCTGGGCCAGACGACCGGCCAGGGCGCTGGCCAGAGTGCAACCGGAACCGTGATAACTGCCGGGCAGGCGCTGGCAGGTGTAGGTTTCGCGCAGGCCATCGCGGCTGTACAGGCGATTGTGGATTACGGTTTCGTCGCCATGACCGCCGGTGATCAGCAGGTGTTTGACGAACGGCAGGAGTTTTTCAGCGCACTCGTCCGCGGTGCCTTCGGGCAGTTCGGCGAGGATTCGGGCTTCGGGAAGGTTAGGGGTCGCAATGATCGACAAGGGCAGCAGGCGTTCGCGCATGGCGTAGCCGACTTCGTCCTTGCCCAGGCGTCCGCCGCCGCCGGCGCGCAGCACCGGGTCGCAGACCACCGGCAAGTGCGGGTGCGCCGAAAGCAGTTCGACCACGGTGTCGACCATTTCCAGGGAACCGAGCATGCCCAGTTTGACGGCCGCGACTTCGGAGTCGTTGAGCACGGCATTGGCCTGGGCCAGTACCCACTCACGGTCGAGGACGCGGAAGTCAGTGACATTGACGGTGTCTTGCACGGTCAGGGCGGTGACGGCCGGAGCCGCATGGCAACCCTGAGCGAGCAGGGCTTCGATATCTGCCTGCAAGCCGGCGCCACCACTTGGGTCGTGGCCGGAGAGACAGAGGACAACGGGGCGAGAGCTGTAGATATTCATGGTGCGCGAGCTTACCACCAAACGACGTTTTTCGGGTGTAGCGACAGCCAGTCCGGCTGTTCGCTCGCCACGGTGACTCATCAGCCACAAAATGTCTTCTGGTGATTGCTCTGAAACGCCCGTCCTAGAGCCTTTATAGGAAAAAAATCAATGGTGTTTAATGGCCATCAACGGCTATGCTAGAGTGGATCCAAACCAATAACAGGTGATACCGGTTTTACGTCTGCTCAAAAGGAATGGGGGGCTTCCTGACAGAACCGGACAGGCCACGCTGGGGCTTCAATGCGCTATTTGCTGATGTTGCTGTTGTGTTTGCCCCTCCTGGCAAACGCCGTCGAGTTCGATGAGTTCACTCAAAGCCTCCCCCTGGGCCGAACCCTGCAGGTCTACGAGGACGCAGGTGGTCAGGCGACCATCGCGGATATCCGTGCGCAAGCGGCGGCCGGCAACTTCAGACCGCACCACAATGAGACGCTCAACGCCGGGTATTCGCGTTCGGTGTTCTGGCTGAAAGTCGACCTGCATTACCGTCCGGCCAATCCGGCGGCGCAACGGACCTGGCTGCTGGAACTGGCCTATCCACCCCTCGATCATCTCGATCTCTATTTGCCTGATGCGGCTGGCAACTATCAGTTGGTCAGGCAGACCGGCGATGCTTTGCCGTTCGCCAGCCGCGAGGTTCGTCAGAACAACTATTTGTTCGACCTGACGTTCAAGCCTGACCAGGCCGAAACCCTATTCTTGCGATTGCAAAGCGAAGGCTCGATCCAGGCACCGGTAACCTTGTGGTCGAGCACGGCCTACCTCGAAGAGCAGCCCGTGCGCATCTATGTGCTGGGGCTGATCTACGGCGTGCTGTTGGGGATGCTGGTCTACAACCTGTTCATCTACCTCAGCGTGCGCGACACCAGTTACCTCTACTACATCTTCTATATCGCCTCGTTCGGTTTGTATCAGCTGTCGGTAAACGGGGCGGCCGTGCAGTATTTCTGGCCGGACAATCCCTGGTGGGCCAACGCCGCGACGCCGTTTTTCATCGGCTGCGCAGGGCTGTTCGGCAGTCAGTTCGCCCGCCGTTTCCTGCAAATGGCGACCCACAGTCGCTGGCTCGACCGCTTGTTGCTGGCGTTGGTTGCCTTTAGCGCACTTGTCGTGGGCCTGTCGTTGATGACCAGTTACGCCCTGGCCTTGCGCCTGGCCACGGCACTGGCGCTGACGTTCACCGTGGTGATTTTTGCCGCCGGGATCTTTGCCTGGCTGCGGGGCCTGCGCGTCGCGCGGTATTTCATTATTGCCTGGTCGGCGTTTTTGCTCGGCGGCATCGTCAATACGCTGATGGTGCTGGGATACCTGCCGAACGTGTTCCTGACCATGTATTCCAGCCAGATCGGCTCGGCCATCGAAGTGGCGTTGCTGTCCCTGGCGCTGGCCGACCGCATCAATGACATGCGCGAGCAGCAGGCGCAAACCCTGTTCGACGCCAGCCAGAAACTTGAAGGGCTCAACCAGCAACTGGCTCGCAGTAACAGGCTCAAGGACGAATTCCTTGCCACCCTGACCCATGAACTGCGCACACCCATGAACGGTGTGATCGGTTCGCTGGAACTGATGCAGACGGTCGAAATGGACCCGGAGCTGGAGCAGTATCAGCAGACGGCTTCGGGCTCGGCGCGGGACATGATGCGCATGGTCAACGGCATCCTCACCCTCACCGAATTGCAGGCCGGCAAACTCAAGGCCTCGGCCGACACCTTCAGCTTGCGCGGCATGGTCGAGGCACTGCGCACGCAGTTCGAGGGCAACGCATCGGGCAAGTCGCTGGACTTCAAGGTCGATGTCGCGCCAGGTGTGCCGGATCGCTTGTACGGCGACAACGTCAAGATCGCGCAGTGCCTGGAATGTCTGTTGGATAACGCCATCAAGTTCACCCGGGTCGGCGGCCTGGCCTTGCGGGTGACCGGCAAGGCCATTGAGCCCGACCGGCTGGCGTTGACCTTTGCGGTGATCGACACGGGCATCGGCTTCACCGATTTGGGGGAGGCCACGATGTATCAGCGGTTCTTCCAGCTCGATGGCTCGATGACCCGTGAATACGGCGGCCTGGGTGTTGGCTTGGCAATTTGCCGACAGTTGGTCGAGTTGCTGGGTGGACGCCTGACTCATCGCTCCGAACCAGGACGCGGCAGCCGGTTTCAGCTTGATGTGGAAGTCGGGCTGCCGGTGGTCGAACGTCCGGTGGCGCCGTTGATGACCCGAGACTTTGCGCGCCTGCGCTTGCCCCAGGATTGTGCCGTGCTGTTGGTGGATGACAACGGCATCAGCCAGTTGGTGATGCGCGGCATGTTGCTCAAGCTGGGGTTTCGCGTGCGCACGGCAGACAGTGCCGATGTCGCGCTCGATCTTTTGCAGCGCGAAGTGTTTGACGCGGTGCTGGTCGATAGTCAGTTGCCGCTTCAGGACGGTGCGTCGGTGTGCTGCCAGATCCGTGCGTTGCCGGGTTATGCCGAACTGCCGCTGTTCATGATCGCCCTGGGCGGTGACCGTGAGCGCTGCCCGACCGGCGCGGTGATCGATCACTTGAGCAAACCGGTGAAATTCGAAGACTTGCAGGCCGCGCTCTACCGCCGTGTGCTTTGTTCGCAACAGGGCGAAAGCGCCGGCAGTTAGGCGGATATGACACTTTGATCGGCTGGGGGGCGGTGCTTAACTGAAGTCCCTTGGCCAACCAAAGGAGTCCAGTCATGAACCTGCATCAGTTCGCCGAAACCCACGAAGTCACCAATCAGCCACCGTCACTGGACGGCGCCAACCTGTACCGCATCGACTTGCCGTTGCAGGAATGGTCACGACGCTTCGGGGCCGGTTGGGCCGAATCGCGGATCGACGCCTATGGCGCGCTGGCCGGCGGCCCGTTGATGGAAGCCGGGTTCCTGGCCAATCAGAACAAGCCGGTATTCAACAGCCATGACCGCTTCGGTCATCGCATCGACCTGGTGGAGTTCCATCCGGCCTATCACCAATTGATGCGCACGGCGGTCGAGCACGGCCTGACCTCGCTGCCCTGGGCGCACCCGCAGGACGGCGCCCATGTCGCTCGCGCTTGCATGTCGTATCTGCACAGCCAGGCAGAAGCCGGCAGTGGCTGCCCGTTGACCATGACCTTCGCCAGCGTTCCGGCCATGCGCCTGCAACCGAACCTGGCCGAAAAGTGGCTGCCGAAAATCCTCGCCACCGAATACGACCCGCGCAACGTCGGTATGGCCCACAAGGCCGGGGTCACCATCGGCATGGCCATGACCGAGAAGCAGGGTGGCACCGATGTGCGGGCCAATACCACCAAGGCGTATCCGGTCGGTGCCAGCGGTCCGGGCCAGGCCTATGAGTTGGTGGGGCACAAGTGGTTTTGCTCGGCGCCGATGTGCGACGCCTTCCTGACACTGGCGCAGACCGACAAGGGCCTGACCTGTTTCCTGTTGCCGCGTCATCGTCCCGACGACACGCGCAATCAGTTCTACATCCAGCGCCTGAAGAACAAGCTCGGCAATTGCTCCAATGCTTCCAGCGAAGTGGAGTTCCGCGGCGCACTGGCGTGGATGATCGGTGAAGAGGGGCGTGGCATTCCGACGATCATTGAGATGGTCGCCATGACACGCTTCGATTGCATGGTCGGTTCCAGTTCGCTGATGCGTCAGGCGCTGACTCAGGCCAGCCATCACTGCGCTCACCGTTCGGTTGGCGGCAAACTGCTCAGCGAACAGCCCTTGATGCAGAACGTGCTGGCGGATCTGGCGCTGGAAAGCGAAGCCGCCCTGGCCTTGAGCCTGCGCATGGGCCGGGCGCTGGATCATCTGGACGATTCGCAGGAAGCCAAATTCGCCCGACTGGTGACGGCCGTGGGCAAGTACTGGATCTGCAAGCGGGCGCCAGCCATGATCAACGAAGCGGCCGAGTGCATGGGCGGCGCGGGTTACGTCGAAGACAGCATCCTGCCGCGGCTCTATCGTGAAGCACCGGTGAATTCGACGTGGGAAGGTTCCGGCAACGTGCAGTGTCTTGACGTACTGCGTGCCCTGTCGAAAGAACCGGGTGTGCTCGACGCACTGTTCAGCGAGTTGGGCGATGGTCATGGCGACAAGCGCCTGGCTGCGCACATCCATCAATTGCAGGCGGCCTTCAAGGACACCAGTGACATCCAGTACCGTGCCCGGCAGTTGACCGAGGACATTGCGCTGGGGTTGCAGGCCAAGTTGTTGCTGGAAGCCGGGAACGAGGTGGTCTGTGACGCCTTCATCGCCAGTCGTCTGGAGGGCGGCGGTCGAGTGTACGGTGCGTTACCACGAGGCCAGGACGTGGAAGCGATTGTCGCCCGCTCGACTCCGCAGGGCTTTTGATCACGGTTGATCCAGCGCTGCAAACAACTGTGGGAGCGGGCTTGCCCGCGATGACGGACTTACAGTCGACATCTATGGTGTCTGACACACCGCTATCGCGGGCAAGCCCGCTCCCACAGGGTCTTTCTGCAATTCAATGTATTGCCCAAACGCCACTGTTCCCGTGAAGCGACGATGCAGGCAAGATGAAGGTCTGCAAGTCAGAACACAGGATGCTGATCGTGACCGAAGCTTTTATTGTCGTTCAAACCGCCGAGCAAGCCGTGGATCGGCTTGCACTCTTGCACAATCGTGCAACCACCGCGCTGAGTCAGGCGCTCAAGCGTTACCTCAAGGACCGTGTCGAGCCGGACGCCGAGCAGCGGGCGCTGTTCCGTTATCCCGAACTGCGCCTGACCTACCATTGCCAGGGCGAAGTCCCGCAGACCACCCGTGCCTATGCCAAGGTCCAGCTGCCGGGCACCTACAGCGTCACTGTCACCCATCCATCGGCTTTCCGTAAGTACCTGCTGGAACAGCTGGTTCCACTGATGCACGACTTCACCGTGACCGTGGAAGTCGGGGTCAGCGAGCAGAACATCCCGTATCCGTATGTGGTCGAGCAGGGCGATGAGCTGGCGGGTTCCGGTGTCACCGCTGCCGTGCTGGCGCGGGTGTTTCCGAGTACCGACCTGTCGGCTGCGACCGATGGCATTGCCGACGGTCTGTACGACTGGGAAAACACCGATCCGCTGCCACTGGCCCTGTTCGATGCCGCACGGGTGGATTTCTCCCTGCGCCGACTGGTGCATTACACCGGCAGTGACTGGCGGCATGTGCAGCCGTGGATTCTGCTGACCAACTATCACCGCTATGTCGACCAGTTCATCGTCCATGGTCTGGAGCAGCTGCGCAAAGACCCGCGCTTCGTGCGCATGGTGCTGCCGGGTAACGTGATCATCGAAAAGAGCATGGATCACGGCGAAGCCTCGGCCATTGCTGCCGGCGTGGTCTGGCACCGGTATCAGATGCCGGCCTATCACCTGATCGCCAGTGACGGCCACGGTGTGACCCTGATCAACATCGGTGTCGGCCCGTCCAACGCCAAGAACATCACCGACCACCTGGCCGTTCTGCGCCCGCATTGCTGGCTGATGATCGGTCACTGTGGCGGCCTGCGTCAGTCGCAAACCATCGGCGACTATGTGCTGGCCCACGCTTACATGCGCCGTGACGGCATTCTCGACCGGGTGGTGCCGCCGAACATTCCGATTCCGGCCCTGGCCGAAGTGCAGCTGGCGCTTCAGCAAGCGGCGGCCAACATCACCGGCGAGAAGGGCGACGAACTGAAGAAGCGCCTGCGCACCGGCACCGTACTGACCTACGACGACCGTAACTGGGAATTGCGCTGGGCGCAGGAGCGGCCGCTGATCAACCTGTCCCGCGCCGTGGCGGTGGACATGGAAAGCGGCACCATCGCCGCCCAGGGTTATCGTTTGCGGGTGCCGTACGGCACGTTGCTGTGCGTATCGGACAAACCGCTGCACAGCGAAATCAAGTTGCCGGGCTCGGCGAACGCCTTCTATGAGCGCGCGGTCAGCCAGCACTTGAAGATCGGTATCGAGGCGGTGGATCTGTTGCGTACCGAACTCAACTCACTGCACTCGCGCAAACTGCGCAGCTTCGACGAGCCACCGTTCCGCTGATTTGTCGATGGTCATTTAACGGTCGGGCTACTAGCATTAGCAGCCCTGACCGTTAGATGTTGTTTTGCCCATGTCGCGTCCATCTCGTCCACCTTCCCGCCGTCCTGGCGCGAAACCATCCCCATCAGCCCCGCGCCGTGTCGCCAAGGCGCCACCGGCCGAGCCGAAACTGATCCTGTTCAACAAGCCGTTCGATGTACTGACGCAATTCAGTGACGGCGAAGGGCGCGCGACCCTCAAGGATTACATCGATGTACCGGGCATCTATCCGGCCGGACGGCTGGACCGCGACAGCGAAGGCTTGTTGCTGCTGACCAACGACGGTCAGCTTCAGGCGCGGATCGCCGACCCGAAACACAAACTGGCCAAGACCTATTGGGTACAGGTCGAGGGCGAGCCGAGCGTCGAGCAATTGCAGCGCTTGCGTGACGGGGTTGAGTTGAATGACGGCATGACCTTGCCCGCCGAGGCGCGACAGCTGGACGAGCCCGAGCTGTGGCCGCGCAATCCGCCGGTGCGCTTTCGTAAAAGCGTGCCGACCAGTTGGCTGGAGTTGGTGATTCGCGAAGGGCGCAACCGACAGGTGCGGCGCATGACGGCTGCGGTTGGTTTGCCGACGTTGCGCCTGGTGCGGGTCAGAATCGGTGACTGGACGATCGAAGGGCTCGATCAGGGGCAGTGGAAAGAAGTGCCGGCGCGCTTATAACGTGCCGGATTCGATCAGGCCGATGACCACACTTTTGATCACGAATGCAGCAACACCCAGGCCCAGCACGAAAAACAGGATGAAAGAGCCAAAGCGCCCGGCCTTGGACTTCTTCGCCAGATCCCAGACGATGAAACCCATGAAAATGATCAGGATCGTGACCAGTCCGGTCATCATCCACTCTTCGAATACTGCAGGATCCATCGAACATCTCCAGCGCAGGCGAGGCTAAAAGGGCGCGGCGAGTATACGCCGCACTGGCTTCGTGCAGTATTGGCCTGCGTCGGTGTGTCGCAGTCATTCGTCGCCTGTGCGGGCCTCTTCGCTGGCAAGCCAGCTCCTACAAGGAGTACGAAATACCTGTAGGAGCTGGCTTGCCAGCGAAGGCGTCGTCAGCTACGAAGATGAGTCAAAGGAAGTTCGGTGCTATTGAGCACCTGGTTCAACACAAAGCTCGAGCGCACGCTGGTCACCCCTTCAATCCGGGTCAGATGCCCCAGCAGCAGTTTCTGGTAGTGGTCCATGTCCGGCACCACGACCTTGAGTTGATAGTCGGCATCCATCCCGGTCACCAGGCTGCATTCGAGCACTTGGGGTAAGGTGCGGATGGCTGCTTCGAAGTTTTCGAAACGCTCCGGCGTGTGACGGTCCATGCCGATCAGCACATAGGCCGTCAGGCTCAGGCCGAGCATTTTGCGGTCGAGCAGGGCGACCTGACGGGAAATGTAGCCGTCGTCTTCCAGTTGCTTGACCCGCCGCGAGCACGGCGAAGGCGACAGGCCGATGCGCTCGGCCAGCTCCTGATTGGAGATGCGTGCATCGCGCTGCAATTCCGCCAAAATACTCAGGTCGTAACGGTCGAGCTTGCTCATCAATCAATCCTTTGTCGTAACTATTGCGACAGATTATCTATCCAGGGTTAAAAATTGCGCAAGTGATGTTTAATTCAGCAATCTTCGCAATCCTCTGCCGGCGCTCCCGGCCTATTCTTATCACCAGAATCACTGCTCGGACAAACAGTCCAGTGCGGCTCGCCCAATCAGGCCCGCCGCGGTCGCCACCCCCACAGGGGACGTGCCGGCCCCCGAGCTGCACACTGTCCAGAAGACGGCGTGAGGTGAGCCGACGTCAAAAGCGTCGAGCCAGGACGAAGTTCTCCAAGGGGAGGCCGACGGGTCTCCCCTTTTTCTTGCGCGCAATTTACTGCCGTGAATTGACGCTCAGCCCTCAATAAATAAGTTGCGTGACTGATAACCTCTAGCAGAACCGGCCCGTGCTTTCCCAGTCTTATGTACAGGCCCTAACCCGCAATGAGGAAAAGCATGAAAGCGCGCATCTGGCGTTTGGCCGGTGTTGGTTTGCTGTGTGTCAGTGTCACTGCGCAAACGATGGCCGATGAGCCGCAAAACCATGGCCGTGATGGCGGGCAGCACGGCCAGGATGGACATCAGGATGGGCATCAGGGCGGTAATCAGGGCCATGGTGACAACAACCAGCCGCCTCCGCAAAACGGCCAGCCGCAGAACCAGCCGCGTGCGCAGAACAACGACAGTCGCCAGTTCGAGCACAACGGCCAGCATCAACATCAGAACAATGCCCAGTGGCAGAACCGTCCAGTACCGGATTTCAACAGCCCGGTTCGCTCGCCGCCGCCACCACCGCAGTTGCCGGCCAATGACTTTCCGATCCAGCCCCGCCCCGACACCGTGCGCCAGACCCAGCAGCCGCAGCGTGGTTACTACCAGGACCAGCCGCACCGCAACGATTACAACCAGCGCTGGGGCGGCTACATGGGTGCACCGACCAATTACAATAACTGGCAGGGACACCCTGAGGGGCGCGGTAATGGCTGGGGACCCGGGCCGAGGTATCGCCCAGGCCAGGTGATCGACCGCTTCCCTGAGCGTAATTACCGCGTGCCTTACCGTGGCATGGATTATTACTATTCCGCCGGTTACTGGTATCGCCCGCTCGGCCCGCGCTATGAGGTGGTGCAGCCCCCGCGCGGGATTCGTGTTCGCTACCTGCCCGATTATGCCCAGCAGGTATGGATCGCCGGGACGTTGTTTTTCCTCGCGGCCGGTTCGTATTACGCCTACCAGGAAAGCACTCAGGATTACGAGGTGGTCGAGCCGCCGTTTGGCCAGGCGCAATCGCAACCAACAGCCGCCAGCAATAGTTATGACGTGGAGGCGTATCCGGCCAACGGTCAATCGCCGGAGCAGGTCAACCGGGATGGCTACGAGTGTTATCAATACGCGGTGCAGCAGAGTGGTTTCGATCCACGAACCGCCACCTATCAGCCAGACCCGTCGGTGGTGCAAACCTACCGACAGGCACAGGGCAACTGCCTGAGCAGTCGCGGTTATCAGGTGAATTACTGAGCCCGGGCGGCTTTCACCACTTCCCGCGGGTCGGCGTGCACCAGCACTTCGGCGCGCGGGTAGGCGCTGTGAATGGCCGCGGCCGCCTGATCGCTGATGCCGTGGGCGACTGACAGCGTCAGTTCCCCCGGCAACTCCAGATGCAACTGCACAAACCACTGGTTGCCGGAGATCCGCGTACGCAAGTCATGCGCACCCAACACGCCGGGTACGCTGCACGCCAGCTCCAGCATGTGCTGGCTGACATCCGGTGGCAGTTCTTCATCCATCAACACCGCAAAACTCTCCCGGGCGATCTGCACCGCGCTCCAAAAGATATAAGCGGCGATGCCCAGACCAAACCAGGCGTCGACCTGATGCCAGCCAAACCCGGCCAGTACCAGCGCCAGCAGAATGCTGCCGTTGAGCAACAGGTCCGAACGGTAATGCAGCGAGTCGGCACGCACGGCATTGGAGCCCGTGGCCTTGATCACCCGATGTTGCAGCATCAGCAAGGCCAGGGTCAGGGCGAGCGAGAACACAATCACCCCGATACTGATCCACGGCGCGCCGACCGGTTCGGGATGCTTCAGCCGATCGTAGGCCTGCAACGCGATCAGCACCGCACTGCCACCAATGAACAGCGCCTGGGCCATGCCCGCCAATGACTCGGCCTTGCCGTGCCCGTAGCGATGATCATCGTCGGCGGGGCGCAGGGCGTAATGCACCGCCAACAGGTTGAGCAACGACGTGACGCCGTCGAGTGCCGAGTCGGTAAGCCCGGCGAGCATGCTCACCGAGCCGCTCAGCCACCAGGCGATGGCTTTGGCGACGATCAGGGTGCACGCCACCGCCACCGAGGCACGGGTCGCCAGCCGCAGCAGGCGGGCGTGTTCGGAGCTGGAGGTCATAGTGGCCATTGTTCCTTGAAGAGTCCTTTCGCGCGCAGGGATTACGCGGCTGGTTGCAGGCCGAACATCGCCAGTTGTTGGGCGCTGCCTTTGCTCTGGATCAGGCGTGGATCGTCCAGCGGGAAGCTGCGGCCCAGTTCGCTTTCCAGAATAGTCTGCAACTTGCGGTTATCGACCTTGCCGTCGGGACCGATGGCGTCCTTGAGTTTCTGCGGGTCGACCTGGGCGGTCTTGCCCGGCTCGAAATAAATCGCACCGGTGGCGAAGTCCACGGCAAACGCGATCAGGCCGGGAATGATGTAGAACAGCAGGCCCACGGCGTCGAGCGCGGCAATGGCCGGGTCGATCTTGCCTTCGATCTGGCCACGGCGATCGGGGTAGAAGATCGAACCGCAGGCTGTCACTTGAGTCAGCAAGGTTGCGACCAGAACACCGCCAATCAGGCGAAAGGGAGCACGCATATGAAATCTCCTGGGTAATCTCGAAACGAAACGTCGTCGATATGAATTAAGACCCTGACGAGCGCCTTGCAGTTCGCCGTTATACTCGCGGCTCTGTTTTGGAGCCAGCATGATTTCTTTGCCGATTGATGAAGTTTTACCCGCCCTGCGTGAAGCCCTCGCTACACGCCACGAAGCCGTGCTCGAAGCACCGCCCGGCGCCGGTAAGACCACCCGCGTGCCTTTGGCCTTGCTCAACGAGCCGTGGCTGGCCGGGCAGACCATCCTGATGCTCGAACCCCGCCGGTTGGCTGCGCGGGCAGCGGCGGAGCGACTGGCCAGTGAGCTGGGGGAGAAGGTCGGCGAAACCGTGGGCTATCGCATTCGGCTCGACAGCAAGGTCGGCCCCAACACCCGAATCGAAGTGGTCACCGAGGGTATCCTCACCCGCCGCCTGCAGGACGACCCGGCGCTGGAAGGCGTGGGGCTGCTGATCTTCGATGAGTTTCACGAGCGTAGTCTCGATGCCGATCTGGCTCTGGCCCTGAGCCTCAATGGTCGCGAACTGTTTCGTGATGACCAACCGCTGAAAATCCTGCTGATGTCCGCGACCCTGGAAGGCGAGCGCCTGGCCGGGTTGCTCGACGACGCGCCGATCCTGCGCAGCGAAGGGCGCATGTTCCCGGTGGCGATGCGTTGGGGGCGGCCGTTCCAGGCCGGTGAATTCATCGAGCCGCGCTTGGTGCAGACCATCCTTGAAGCCTTGAACGACGAGACCGGCAGTGTGCTGGTGTTCCTGCCGGGGCAGGCGGAAATCCGCCGCGTGCATCAGCAACTGGCCGATGCGCTGGGTGATAACCCACAGGTTCTGTTGTGTCCGTTGCACGGTGAACTGGACCTGACGGCGCAACGGGCGGCAATCGATCCGGCACCGGCAGGCAAACGTAAAGTGGTACTGGCCACCAACATCGCCGAGACCAGCCTGACCATCAACGGCGTACGAGTGGTGATCGATGCCGGGTTGGCGCGTGTGCCGCGCTTCGACCCCGGCAGCGGCATGACTCGCCTCGACACCCAGCGCATTTCCAAGGCCAGTGCCACCCAGCGCGCGGGCCGGGCCGGGCGCCTGGAACCTGGCGTCTGTTATCGCTTGTGGTCCCAGGATCAGCACGAGCAATTGGCGGCCTATGGCAGCGCGGAAATCCTTTCGGCGGACCTCGCCGGACTGGCCTTGCAATTGGGGCGCTGGGGCGTGACACCCGGGCAACTGGTGTGGCTCGACGTACCGCCGGCCGCCGCTTATGCACAGGCCCAGGATCTGCTCGAGCGCCTGGGCGCACTGGAGGGCGAAGCGCTGACCCGTCACGGTCAGGCCATGGCCGAACTGCCAGCGCATCCGCGCATTGCGCATTTGCTGTTGCGCGGCCAGGCGCTGGGGCTGGCGGACATGGCCTGTGAAGTCGCGGCACTGCTCGGCGAGCGCGATATCCTGCGCGGCGGCGGGGCGGACTTGCACAGCCGACTGGTACTGCTGTCTGGCGAAGAGCGCGCCGCGCGCGGTGCTCAGGGCGGCGTGCAGCGCGCACGGCAACTGGCGCGGCAGTATCGTGGTTATCTGCGTGGTCAAGCATCGGAACCGGTCAGCGATCCCGAGCATCCGCGCTGGTTGGGTGCGTTGCTGGCGCTGGCCTATCCCGACCGGGTCGCCCAACAGCGGCGCGCCGGTGGTGCGGAGTATCGCCTGGCCAACGGTCGTGCAGCATTGTTCGCCGAGGCGGACAGCCTGATGAAGCAACCGTGGCTGGTGATCGCCGATCTGGGCAGTCGCCAGGGTCAGCGTGAGGAGCGGATCTATCTGGCGACGGAGTTCGATCCGGCGTTGTTCGATTCGGTACTGGCCGAGCAGGTGCGCTGCGTCGATCAACTGGATTGGGATGAACGTGAAGGCGTGCTGCGGGCCGAGCGCCAACGCAAGGTTGGCGAGTTGATCCTCAGTCGTGAACCGCTCACCGGCCTCGACGAAAGCGCACGCAGCCAGGCGCTGGTGAATCTGGTGCGGCGCAAAGGGCTGGAGCTGTTGCCTTGGACGCCGGAGCTGCGTCAGTGGCAGGCGCGTGTCGCGTTGTTGCGGCAACTGGACCTCGCCGGCAAGGGCGAGAGCGAGTGGCCGGATGTCAGCGACGGGGCGTTGCTGAAAAGCCTGGAACACTGGCTGATGCCGTATCTGGGCAAGGTTTCCCGGCTCAGTCACTTCGCCAATCTGGACCTGTCGAGCATCGTCCACAACTTGCTGCCGTGGCCGCTGCCGCAGCGGCTGGACGAGCTGGCGCCGCATCATTTGAGTGTGCCATCGGGCTCGTCGATTCGTCTGGACTACAGCGAACAGCCGCCGATTCTGGCGGTGCGTTTGCAGGAGTTGTTCGGCCTGGCCGAAACCCCGCGCATCGCCGGGGGCCGGCAAGTGGTCAAGTTGCATCTGTTGTCCCCGGCGCGGCGGCCGGTGCAGGTGACGCAGGATCTGGCCAACTTCTGGCGCAGCACCTACGCCGAGGTGAAGAAGGATTTGAAAGGGCGGTATCCGAAGCATTACTGGCCGGATGATCCGCTGGTGGCCGAAGCGACTGCGCGGATCAAACCGCGGAAATAAATCAAACGCCAGCTACACGCATTCATTGTAGGAGCCGGCTTGCCGGCGAAGGCGGTCTTGAGCC